>JAQWCA010000027.1 GCA_028706065.1 Tepidanaerobacteraceae bacterium | reverse complement strand
CTGCTGTAATTTAAGTCCTTTAATGTCGGTATCTACCCCCAGTATTTGCTGTGCCAATCGATTGTAAAACAGTATTTGCTGGTCTAAATCGGTGACAATGATGCCATCATCAAAATCTGATATGATTTTTTCCATCAAACTCAACAGCATTTCGTTTTTGTGTGCAAGGCTGTTTAATTCCGTGGATAGTCTAACCAAATCCCGTATATAGCGGGAGCTGACAATGGAGTCAAAGGACTTGTTTAAATTAAAATGCAAAAGTATCTGAACAATGGTTTTTACACTTATTAAGCGGGTACCCAGATCTATGACATTGGGTATGTTGTCTGGTACCAACTGGGGTTCGCCAATGGTAACAGCGTATGTGAAGTCCATACCTTTTATAGGGGTTTGTGGATTGTAAGGGTGAAATTTTACATGATTTATTCCAATTAGCTCTAACTCTTTAACAACTTCAACTGTGTTTTCCCACAGGTTATTTACGACCATGACATCAGCATTATCGGGTATATTAAAGAGAAGTTTGAGATTTTTTGTATTGATATTCCTTGTAGCAATGATATACTTACAGCCTTCTTTAATGAAAGGTTGTATCATATCCTTAACAACGGGAGCTGTTATTAGTATAAGATCATCATCTATTAGAACATCGGGTTTTAAATCTGTAGTGCATAAACTTTGGATTTTGATTTCACTGCCGAAAAGATCATTGAGTTGGGCATAAACTTCATCCCGTGCTTTGCTGTTATATGAAATTGTTGTCAGAGAACCTTTCAATTTACAACCCTCCGGTTTATTTTTTATTTCCTACTATAAATACATATTCGACATATGCAGTCAAACTCCTCCAACAACCTGGTTATAACCAGGTTGTATATTTTGGAAAGTAGATTTAGTAAAACAACCAGCAAAAAATGTAGGATAAAATTACTAATGAAATATAAAGTTCAATAACTACAGGATTTTTCCGCCCGATTGAAAATGGTTATCGCATTTTTTAGAAATGTGGCATATATCTTGCACAATATATTTTTAAGACAATGAGATATATTGCAACAAGCGAGGGATTTAATCATGAAAAGTATTCTAGTAACTTCGAAAGATCTCAAAAAAAACAATTGGGAGGCAATAGAAAATTTATTGGTGGAAAACCAAGTTCAGGCGATATTTAATGATAGCTCTAGAGCTATGACCGCTGAAGAGATCTGCTCGGTTTGTTCTAAGACAAAAATTGAAGGCATAGTAGTTTATTCTAGTTCAGATGAAATAAACAGCGAAGTTTTTAAAAATTGCAAGGATTTAAAAGTCATTTCAAGACATGGTGTGGGTATTGAGAATATTGATATAACAGTAGCAAAGAAATATGGTGTAGAAATAAGGACTACAAATGAATTATGTGATTATGAGACGGTAGCAGACTTGGCTTTCGGCCTAATTCTTTGTTTGTCTAGAAGGATAGCCTTGATGGATAGATCTTTAAAGAAAAAAAATTGGCTTCGAGAAGTGGGTAATGATGTTTGGGGTAAGAAATTAGGAATTGTCGGTTTTGGCAGGATTGGCCAAGCTTTAGCTCAAAGGGCTTTGGGTTTTAAAATGAAGGTTTTATCTTATGATCCATATATAGATATACCGACGGAAAAGGCTGTTAAAATGGTAGATATTGAACAATTGCTGACGGAAAGTGATTTTATTTCCCTACACATGCCTTTAACCAAGGAGACTCATAATATTATTGATATTGACCAGTTTGCCCTTATGAAAAAAACTGCTTATCTAATAAATACGGCTCGGGCTGATTTAGTAAACCAAGAAGTACTATTGGAAGTGCTTAGAGAAAAAAGGATTGCCGGTGCGGCCATTGATGTATACTCTGTTGAACCGGCCCAAAAGGACCCACTAATAGATAGCAATTTGGATAACCTAATTTGTACACCACATGTGGGCTCCTATACGATAGAGAATTTAAAACAAATGGATTATGCAG
The DNA here is from genome assembly GCA_028706065.1 of Tepidanaerobacteraceae bacterium. Lineage (GTDB taxonomy): Bacteria > Bacillota > Thermosediminibacteria > Thermosediminibacterales > Tepidanaerobacteraceae > JAQWCA01. The sequence continues at coordinate 12,415 of JAQWCA010000027.1, read as the reverse complement.
TTTTTAAAAATGCCGTCGAAGTAATTTCAAAATATAAAGATTAAGGAAAAAGGAGGGTAGAATAAGTTTTTCTCATTTCATATCTTATGAGAGGGAGATGTTGTTATGCCAGCAAATGTACCTGATATTGAAGAAAAACGCGGGTTTTTCGGTTGGATTGAGCGAGTCGGAAATAAGATTCCTAATCCGGTCTATTTGTTTTTATGGTTATTAATAATTACCGCTATCTTTTCAATGATTCTAAGTTATCTTGATGTAAGTGCCATCAATCCGACAACAAAAGAAGAAGTTAAAGTTGTAAACATTCTAACAAGTACTGGGATAGCTAAATTCTTAATGAATATGCACAAGGAATTTGTAGCTTTTCCTCCCTTGGCGACGGTCTTTGTAGGTACTTTGGGATTAGGTGTTGCTAACAGGAGTGGTTTTTTAAGCAGCATTTTGAAACTGGCGGGACTATTTAAAAGCAAAACCATGACTACTTTGGTAGTATTTTTAATCGGTATTTGTGGAAATTTAGTTGGTGATGCAGCTTTTGTCATCTATCCACCTTTAGTCGCCATACTTTTTAAAAATACCGGCAGGAACCCAATAGCAGGCCTCTTTGCAGCTTATGCCAGCGTTTGCTGTGGCTTTGGTGCCAACTTGGTGATTGGTGCAGCCGATGCTTCACTGGCGGGTATGACTGAAGCCGGAGCGCAAATTATAAATCCGGAATTTGTTACTTCACCGGCTATGGGCTACTATTTCCTATTGGCCTCCACTTTATTTTTAGCTCCGATGGGAACTTGGTTGCATCTAAAATATGTTGAACCAAAGCTTGATAAAGCTGGGTTAGGAAGACAAAATAATAATAATACACAAAAAGACAGCGAATTTAATCCTATTCCTACGGAAATGGAACTTAAAGGGTTGAAAAAAGCAGGAATATCTGTTTTGGTTTTTGTAGCAGTGGTAGTTTTAATGACATTACCCGGTATGCCATTTGCAGCTCCTGAAGGGGGCACGGTAGTAACAGGTGCTTTACTGAAATCTATTGTTGCTATGATCTTTTTCCTATTTTATATACCAGGTTATGTATATGGAAAAACTGTAGGTTCTATAAATAATTTCAATGATACAATAGGTATGATGACAAATGAAATCAAAACCTTAGCCGGCTTTTTCGTGATTTCTTTCTTTGCTGCACAATTCCTGGCTATTTTCCGTGATAGCAATATAGGCCTGATTGTAGCAATATCCGGTGGGAACTTCCTAAACAATGCCGGATTGCAAGGGCCTTGGTTGTTGGCATTGTTTGTGGTTCTCGTTGCATTTATCAACCTATTTATCGGAAGTGCCAATGCCAAATGGGCCATTCTCTCTACGATTTTCGTACCCATGTTGATGTTGGCGGGAGTAAATCCTGCTGCTACACAATCAGCTTATCGGATGGGAGATAGCTTGACTAACAATATTTCACCGATGTTTCCTTATATGGCCATAATACTTGGATATGCTCAGGAGTATGACTACAGAGCAAAATTTGGCACAGTTGTTTCGTACATGTTGCCTTATACTTTATGGCTTGGTGTAGTTTGGATTGCATTTTTGATAATTTGGATGTTCATCGGGCTTCCCTTTGGACCTGGTTTTTCAGGGCTCATGTAAAAACAGTTAAACTAAGAGGCGCATGTATAGGACAAATTGAGCCTGAAAAATACATGCGCCCTTTTTATTGATATATAATTAACATATGTGAGGTGAGAAAATGAACTTTTTAAAGGAAATAAACTTGTTAAGGGATAGAATTATAAAATACAGAAGGCATTTTCATATGTATCCGGAAGTAAGTAACAAGGAGTATGAAACTGCCGATTTTATTGTAAGTGAGCTTGAAAAGATGGGGGTAAAGGTCGTAAAACGAGGGACTCGGCCCCAGGAGATAGTCAAGGAGATTTATACAAACAATGATAAAAAAACTATTACACTTCAGGGCGAACCCCTTCCGGGTGTTGTAGGTTTGATTGAAGGCAAATATTCGGGCAAAACCGTGGCTATTCGGGCTGACATGGATGCTTTGGCTGTAGATGAGAAGAATAATGTGACATATAACTCCAAAAAACAAGGGGTCATGCATGCCTGCGGCCACGATGCTCATATGGCCATGGCCTTGGGTGTGGCAGCATATTTGTCTAAACAGAAAGATCAGATGAAGGGCAATGTAAAATTCATATTCCAGCCCGCAGAAGAATATGTAGGCGGAGCGGTTCCCATGATAAGGGATGGTGTGTTGGAAAACCCCAGAGTCGATGCGATTTTCGGGCTTCACATGGATCCCGGGTACAAGACCGGTGAAATCGGCATATCATATGGTGAAACCATGGCATCTTCAGATAGACTGATTATCAAAATAAAGGGAAAAAGCACTCACGGAGCTTCTCCACATCAAGGAATAGATGCTATTATCATTGCAGGCCAGGCTCTGGTTGCAATGCAGGCGGTAATGAGCCGCATGAAGAGCCCGTTGGAATCTGCAGTTTTAAGCTTCGGCACAATACATGGTGGAGAGCAGCCCAATTCTATTGCGGAAGAAGTAGTTATCCGAGGTATATTAAGAACTTTTAAGCCGGAAGTCCGGGAAAAGGCCATTGAAGATATTCATAAGGTGCTAAAGGGTGTTACGGAAGCCTTCGAAGGGTCCTTTGAATTTACCCGAGAAAAGAGTTACGACAGTTTGTGTAATGATAAAAAGATGGTGGAGTTTCTAAAGGAAACTGCCGAGGATATTATCGGAGAAGAGAATATAAAAGAACTGGAAAAACCCAGAACTATAGTAGAAGATTTCGCTTATTATTTACAGGAAGTTCCAGGTGCCTTTATGTTTTTGGGCACGGGTAACGAGGAAAAAGACACGTGTCATCCCCTGCATAGTTCTCAGTTTAATATAGATGAAGATTCACTGGAAATAGGTGTGGCTATAATGTCAGCTGTTATAATGAAGTATTTAAATTAGGATTTCGTGTAAAAACTATTTTAAGATGAAGATGACTTTACACTTTTAAGTAAGACCGTTGTCATTTATCAATCAACTTGTGGAGGTGTTTTTTTGGATTTAGATACCACCGCCCAAAAGATAATGGAGCAAATAGATAAAAATGCGGACAAAATAAAAGATTTGAGCCTGTATATTCACTCTCACCCTGAGACGGCCAGTACGGAATATAAAGCGGCTAAATTACTTTGTGATGAGCTAGAAAAAAACGGGTTTAAAGTTGAACGGGGTCTAAAAGCATTAAGGCCGTTAAATAATGAAGAGATATTTTTGGACACGGCTTTTAAAGCCATTTTAAAAGGCAAAGAAGAAGGTTCAAAAATAGCTATCTTGCTGGAATATGATGCTCTGCCCATAGGACACGGATGTGGTCATAATCTCATATGCGCCGCCGGTTTAAGCGCGGCTCTCGGACTTGGCAGCATAATGAAAGATTTACCGGGTACATTAGTAGTGTATGGAACACCGGCAGAGGAAAACGGACTGAAAGGGAATAAAACAGAAATGGTCCATGCAGGCCACTTTAAAGATATAGATATAGTGTTGGCCAATCATCCCGGGGATCGATGGGATACTAAGGCCAATTGGCTGGCTTTTAGGAAACTCTATGTGGATTTTCACGGTGTTGCTTCACACGCGGCTTCTGCTCCTGAAAAGGGTGTAAGTGCTCTGAAAGCGGCGTATCTGTTTTTTAATGGAGTGGACGCTCTGCGAGAATTCGTAAGGTCAGATGCTCGTATGCATGGGAGAATAGTAAATGGTGGTAAGGCTTGCAATATTGTGCCGGATTATTCCCAGGTAGAGTTTGGTGTGCGTGCATTTGACCTAGTTTACGTTGACGAGCTAAAGGAAAAGGTGACTAATATCATCAAAGGTGCATGTCTCATGACCGGAGCCAAAGCTGATTATGAATGGGGCTATGGTGTAAATGCTCCGATAATAGTACCTACTTTCTCGGATTTTGTAGCGGAAAATATGAAAAAGTTTGAAGTTGAGAAAAACAAAATAAAGCCATGGGCCGCTTATGCATCCACGGATTTGGGTGAGGTGGGAGTAAACTGTCCTACGGTCAATCTGTTTTATTCTGCAGCTCCTGAGGGTATCAAGCTTCATACCGAAGAAATGGTAAAAGCTTCATGCTCAGAGTATGCCATGGATAATATGATTTTGGCAAGTAAAATTTTAGCTTACTCTGCTTATAAACTATTTAGTAATCAGAGACAAGTTGAAGATATTAAAGAGGAATTTGAGCAAATAAGAAGAAATCTATATAGGGAAATGTAGGAAACAGCAGGGGGATGGCAGACTGTGTAAAAACTGTCACAGTATTAAAGATGGTCAATATTGTCATCTGAGCGAAGCGAAGGATCTAAGACTCTTCACTGCGTTCATAGTGACATAAAGCATGAATTGGCGGGTTTTCAGACACTCTGATGGTGTTGTGGTTTTCCCAAAAAAGCAACAACCCCGTCCCCTGCTTTATATAGTAAACGAGGAGAGATATTGATGCCAAATTATGATTTTGATAAGGTTATTGACAGAAGTAACAATTATTCATCTAAATGGGATGAATTGGGGAAGATGTACGGTCGGGATGATCTTCTGCCATTGTGGGTGGCGGATATGGACTTTATGAGCCCAAAGCCGGTCATAGAGGCTATAGAGGCAAGGGCAAAACAAGGTATTTACGGGTATACCTCAAGGCCGGAGTCATATTTTGAATCTGTAGCCCGATGGATGAAAAAGCGGCATGATTGGGATGTAAAAACCGATTGGATGATATTTAGCCCGGGAGTAGTGCCGGCTTTAAGTTTTATTGTCAATGCCTTCACCCATCCTGGAGATAAAGTTTTAGTCCAGTCGCCGGTATATTATCCATTTTTTAAGGTCATTGAAGATAACGGTCGCCGGGTGGTTAACAATCCGCTGCTTTTCAAAGACGGACGTTATACTATGGATTTTGACGACCTTGAGGAAAAGGTCAAAGACCCACAGGTAAAACTCTTATTTTTATGCAGTCCCCATAATCCCGTAGGCAGGGTGTGGACTGAGGAGGAACTGAATAAGCTTGGGAGAATATGTATTGACAACAATATTTTAATAATATCCGATGAGATACATCAGGATATTTTGTATCCCGGTGTAAAACATACACCCTTTGCATCGATATCTAAAGAATTTGCGTTAAATTCCATTACATGCACAGCACCCAGCAAAACCTTCAACCTGGCAGGACTTCAAACTTCCACCATCGTTATACCAAACAAGATATACTATGATATATATAAAAATTTCATGACTCGGATTCATTTGCTTCGAAATAATGCTTTCGGGCTGGTTGCTTTAGAAGCGGCCTATACCTATGGGGAGGAATGGCTGGACCAATTCTTGGAGTATCTTGACGGTAACCTGAAGACATTGTCAGAAGGAATAGAAAAGGATATCCCCCAGATCAAAATCACTAAGCCTGAAGGTACTTATCTGGTTTGGATGGACTGCCGGGAACTAGGTCTTGATACAAAAGGGCTCAATGATTTCATGATAAACAAAGCCAGACTGGCCTTAGATGATGGCTACTGGTTCGGCACAGGCGGAGAAGGCTTCCAAAGAATCAACCTAGCCTGCCCCAGAGCGTATGTCAATGAAGCATTAACCCGTCTCAAGAAAGCCGTCGGCTAAGGTGCCTGGCACTTAACTTATTGCTGTGATTAACGGAAGAACTACAAGCTTAATTATACATAGCTTGTGGCTCTTTTTATTTTATTAGAAATATACAGGCATAACTCTGTTCCCACGCTTCTAATATATCTTCATAATGGCCTTTATAGTGTAGACAAATAAGTTAAGCTCATGATTCGTTAAGTTTAGGGCTCTCACTAATGTCTAAAGAATTTTTAGTTCGTATCTTCCATTTACAATATTCGGGGACGGTTCTTTTTTATTCACTGTTTACGTTCCAATTAATATTTTTTATGGGATTGATATTCTACAGATAGCTTACCTTTAATTAAAAGAGGTGTTATAAATGATAGAAGTAATAGCCACCTGTGTAGATGATGCCATAGCCATAGAAAAATACGGTGGTCAGCGGATTGAGCTTTCATCAGCTTTGTCCGAGATGGGTATTACACCCAGTTATGCTCTAATAAAAAATGTAGTGGATAAGGTAAAGATTCCGGTATATGTGCTTATTCGCCCTCATTCTAAATCCTTTGTTTATAGTGAACATGACATGCAGGTGATGAAAGAAGATATTGAGATAGCCAAAAAATTGGGAGCTGATGGGATTGTCATCGGGGCTTTGGATGAGCATAACCGGATAGATGAGAAAAAGCTTAAAGAGCTGTTAGCTTTGGTAGATAGCATGGATGTGACCTTTCATAGGGCAATAGATATTACTAGAGACCCTGTTGAAAGTGTTCATACCTTATTAAAATATTCTAAGATAAGGCGGATTGTTACTGCCGGAGGGAAAGGCAGGGTAGTTGACAACCTGGATGTGATTAGAAAAATGGTAGAAACAGCAAAAGATAAGATAACAATCATGCTGGGCGGCGGTTTAAACAAGGACAATTTGCGATTGGCCATTGAAAGGACCGGAGCTCATGAGGTGCATTTTGGCACCGGGGTCCGGGAAAACTATCACTATATCGGTGATATTAGCAGCGAATTGATGAAATCCTGCCAAAGTGTCTGGCACCAAAGTTATTAAGTTATTTATAAAATCAATCTACTACATTTTCCCGCTTCCTCGGTATATGCCCTGCATGATCTGGGCCATGGGGAAATTTTTGTCCCAAAAGGTATTTTCGGTATTAGTAAAGGCAACGGCATGGATGGAGGGAGCTTGTGGCAGATTTAACTCCGGCAGGGGTTTTGCCTTCCAGAAATTGTCCAGGGAAATGGGCAAAGCGGTGCTGCTTATTTCACAAAGAGAAAGTGGGGCAACAGTTGGGAATAAAGATTCGGGATATCCGGCATCGGTCGAGGAAATATCCACATTATTCTGAGTTTTGCTTTTTTTATCACCGTATTTTAAAAGATGGTCTAATACTTCATCTTTTTCCATACCCCGGAGTTTAAAAACCAGAAAAGGATCTTTGTCTAACTCTTCGGCGATAAGGTAATGCACAGCAGCTATATGCTTGCAAGGGACGGCAAAATCCGGGCAGGAACATTTAGTGTCAAGCTCGTTATCATTTCTGGGAAGAAGGTGCACTCCTACTTCCAGAAACATGTCAGCTATATCCTCGGGCATATCCCCGGAAAGGAGCTTTGCCGCATACAGCGCTTTTGTGGAAAGATACTTCAAGACTTTTTGCCATTGCTTCTTTTTTAATTTGGATACTTTGATAGTAACCTTATATGGGGTGTGTCGTGAACCCTGAACTCGGGCGATTATCTTGCCCTTTTCAATATTAAGTTCCAGGACACTACCGTTACAGGCATAGCGCCTTCCTCGCTGCAATCGGTTGGCCCAACCGAAGGATTCCAAGACATCGATCCACTGCTGGCCCCACCATGTATTTGAAAAAGATTTTTTTCTAGCCATAGTATTTCCCCCTTATTCCAATGCCACTTTGCGGCTCAGAGTAATAAGACCTGCTATTTGCTCGTTGTCCATTTCAGTGAGCCATGATTCATCGCCGCTTACAATATAGTCGGCCAACTGCTGTTTTTTTTCAATAAGTTCGTCAATCCGTTCTTCTAGAGTTCCCTGGCAAATATACTTATACACCTGCACATTTTTCTTTTGTCCGATGCGAAAGGCTCGGTCAGTAGCCTGGTTTTCCACTGCTGGATTCCACCAGCGGTCAAAGTGAAATACATGGTTGGCCTTGGTCAGATTCAGACCAACTCCACCGGCCCTCAGTGAAAGAATGAATATTTTAGGTTCTTGACTCTCCTGAAAACGCTGCACCATCTTATCCCGAGCCGTCATCTGCACTCCTCCGTGTAAAAACATTATTTCCGAATCAAAGGATTTGTCCAAGTATATTCTCAAAAGCTCACCCATTTCCTTAAACTGTGTAAAAACGAGAGCGGAGTCACCTTCGGCAACCACTTCGTATAACATTTCTGAAAGCCTAGTGAGTTTGCCGGATCGACCGTCTAAATAGCTTTGATCCTGCAAAAACTGTGTTGGGTGGTTGCATATTTGCTTGAGTTTAGTCAGAGCAGCTAGTATTAGGCCCCTCCTTTCGATTCCATCAGTATCGGATAGCTTTTCTAAAGTATTCTTTACCACGGCCTCATATAAGCTGGCCTGCTCCCGGGTCAAAGGGCAATAGACTTTTGATTCCTGTTTTTCCGGCAGATCTTTTATAATGCGAGGATCAGTTTTAACCCGCCTAAGGATAAAAGGTCTTACAAGTTTTTGCAATTTTTCCAGAGGCTGTTTTTTATTGTACTTTTGTATGGGCAGTTCGAACTTTGTTCTAAAAAAACTAAAGTTGCCAAGATAACCCGGATTTAAAAAATCCATAATTGACCAGAGTTCGGCCAAGCGGTTTTCGACCGGAGTTCCCGTAAGAGCGATTCTTGTTTGGGCCTGTATTGCTTTTATTGCTTTTGTCTGCTTACTGGTAGGATTTTTAATGTTCTGAGCCTCATCGACAACAACTCTTTTCCACTCTACGCTCTTTAAATCCTTTATATCCCGTCGTGCTAGGGCAAAACTGGTTATCACCAGGTCCGAGGTAAGGGCTAGTTTCTTAAAATCTTTGCCCTCGAGCCTTGCCTGACCATAGTGTATCATCAAGGAGAGAGTGGGGGCGAATCGGTAGGCTTCCCGCTCCCAGTTCCTTACTACCGAAGTTGGACAGATCAATAGAGTGGGGCCCTCTGATATTGCCTCTTCCTTTTCCTTTAAAAGTAGGGACAAAACCTGGATGGTCTTTCCGAGTCCCATATCATCGGCCAGGCAGCCGCTGAGACCCCATTTTTCCAGATACATCATCCATGACATGCCCCGCTTTTGATAATCTCTTAATTTGCCGCAAAAACTTTCAGGTTGCTCTTGTAAATTAAAACTGTTAGGTTCTTCAAGTTTTTCCAAAAGATCTGCAAACCAGCCCAGTGTTTCTACTTGTTCTACCGGCTCTTCTTCGATAGTACCACCGGCCAGATTTATGGCGTCAAACAATCGAAGTTTTCCCTGATTTTGCTCTTTTCGTCGGGACCATACATTTAAAATATTATTTATCTCGTCTTTTCGAACTTCAACCCATTGCCCGTTTATATTGACCAAGGGAATTTTTATATCCACCAACCGCTTCCATTCTTCCACGGAAATCTCTTCATCGCCGATAGCAAGAGCAATATCATAATCCACAAGGGCATCCATGCCCATGAGCCCAGCGCTCATTTCAGGCATCCGTTCCTTTTTAGATCCTAATTTAATTTTGACGTCCACCTTATTGGTAGCCCGGTCTTTTTTCCACCAATTAGGAACCAATATTCCGAATCCGCTTTCCTCTAATATTCCAGCTCCTTGTTTTAGGAAGTCATAGGCCTCCATAGACGTCAATTCCCACTGGGAAGGTGTATCTTGTTCCAGGCTTTTCAGCAGTGGAGGATAGATTTCAGATGCCTTTCCGAGACTTGCCAGCAATATCTCACGAGGATTTTTGCACAGCTTGAAAAGTGGGCTGTTTTTACTTTTACTTTGCCAGATTTCATCGGCTGGAACTATGAGACTGGGGTCAGCCCGACCTTGAAGCAGAAAACGAACGACCCAATTACCGCCTTGATCTTCAGGCTCCTCCAGTTTAAAACATAATCGGAAGGGGATATCATAGGTTTTTTGATGATTGATAAGCCATTTTTTAAATTTTTGATAAAAAGCTTCAAAATCACCAGAAACGCTAAAAGATTCTATATTGCCATTAAGGAGAGCTTTAACAAAATCAGATTCACTGTAATCAGGAAATGCACGCAGAATTATTTCTATTATCTTCGAGGTTTTTAAATTTCTTACAAAATGATCCAAAGTCACTGACATGAAATGCTCTACAAGAGTTTTTGCAATAAAACCCGGGTATAAGCTTTTACAGATTCCGGGCATATTATCTGTAAAGCTCAATATTGTTTTTTCACGGGTGGCAAGATCACCGGCAAAATTCCATAAAGCATAGTAATCACCGCTCGCATTTTTAATAAGGTCAGGCAAAAACTGTTCTGACTTGACGAGAGTTTCCACATAAGAAATGACGGAAATCCAAAAGGATAGATCATCACTCAGCATCAGCTCTTCCGGGTCCTCAAAAAAGTCAATGAACGATGAAAGAGTGAAAACGGCTTCGTCAACGTCCAGTTTTAAACCGGGAATTGCCCAATCGCTTAAAGCTATTTCCTCATCCCGCTGTTCATATTTTTTTATTGCCATAGATGGAATAGGCTTGCCTTCACAGGTGGGAAGAAGAAACTTTACAAAGGTTTTTTCATGAAAATCGCTTATGGGCAAATCAAAGTTTTTAATCAGCTTATTTATATTTTTCTGTGGGCAAGCATAAGGAAAAAGCTTGCCCAGATTATCCGGTATATTCGGGTAATCGGTATCAATATCCCGAGTTTCAAACCAGAGAAAAAACTTCCCCTTATTAATAAAGGATTCATCCAAGTCCGGTATCCAGGTACCGTGAATTACAATAGGCATGTTATTGCTCCTTAGCGATATAATAAAAAACGTCCATAATTATAATTATAAGGTCTTTATATAGTAAAAAGCAACTAATAGAAAAGTATCGTTTTCAAAACACAGTGATGATTCTAAATGCCTGTCAATTAAACATATAGGGCATGGCGTCGCTACTTGAGCAAAGCTAGTGAATAATTTGGAACCGTCCCCAATTATTCACAATTATTCACGATTATTTAGGAGGAAAAATGGAGCTGGAATTAATTAGCAGTGATGTTTCTAAAGCCATTGAAGAATTATTAGGTATAGCGCCGGTAAAACCCGGTCAGATTTTTGTGGTGGGTTGCAGTACAAGTGAAATTGCCGGAGGAAGGATAGGCAAGTCTTCCAGCATGGAAGTGGCTGAGGCCGTTGTAAAAGGGATATTTAATGTTATATCGAAATATGAAGTGAGTATTGCGGCTCAATGCTGTGAGCATTTGAACCGCGCCTTGGTGGTTGAAGAAGAGGTTGCGGAAAAATATAATTTGGAGATAGTGTCGGTAGTTCCGGTTATGCATGCAGGGGGAGCTTTTGCCACCACAGTTAGGGAAAATCTGAAAAATCCGGTGGTGGTGGAGCATATAAAAGGTCACTTTGGTCTTGATATGGGTGATACTTTGATAGGTATGCACATAAAGCATGTTGCGGTTCCGGTGAGGCTGAGTGTCGATAAAATAGGACAGGCTCACCTGACGGCAGCCCGGTACCGACCAAAACTCATTGGCGGTTCCCGGGCGATGGTGGTAGAATGTTTTGAAAAAAACCAATCATAAAAGTTACCCAAATTGTAAGGTACAATTTCGTGCTACTCGTGGTTTACAAGACCGCATATCTCCAGCATTAAGAATAGAGTTGCAGGAATCGGCAACTTGCAAAGCTCTGTTGAAAGCATCCAAACTCCTGCCTACAGTCCTTGGGTGCATACGACCTTTATATTTCTTTGAGCCAATTCATCTATGAATCGGTCGGGGTTTACAGCCGCCTCTGGAGCATAGACGCCCTTCCGGATAATTTCTCCCTTTCCCATCATTAAAGCACCGATGGCTAGGGGGACACCGGTAAGATTGTTCATGTTGTCCGCTGCCTGGTACACTAGGTGGTGTTTTTTACCGTCCAAATACCCTTTTATATCTACGCGAATGCCGGACATGGGGACCGCCGGTTTTTGAATTTTTTCAAGTAAGGGTAGGGCAGTTTTCAGGATTTTGCCCAAGGATTGTTTTTTACTTGGGGTATTGGTTAAACCCAATTGAGCAGCAATTATGGCAAGTTTATTAAGGAAGCTTTCTTTAAGGCCACCCTTTAATGTCACTGTCTTTACTTTTGGTATGTACAGTGGCAGTGTAACCGGTTCGGGATGACCCAGATGATACATATCCACAAAACCTAAGGGCTCCAAAAACTTCACCCTTTCCCTGTCACTGCCGGCAGGGATTTCTGCTTTTTTGCCGTTCATAAAACTCGTTACTTTGCCCGTAAATATGTGGATAGTATGAAGGGTGACGGCAAGCCCGGTAGCATCAGAAGCACTGCCAGCCCAGTAGATGTTGATTTCTTCAACTTCATCCAATTCATTGGCACCCTTTCGGGCAAGAATGTTGCTAATACCAGGGGTCCAGCCCAACCCGGTCAAAACGCTTAAATTCAACTCTTTCGCCTTTTCATCCAAGGGTAATATACTTTCAACGGCATCATAATCA
>JAQWCA010000245.1 GCA_028706065.1 Tepidanaerobacteraceae bacterium | reverse complement strand
GAATTCTGTTTTTAATACAGTATGTTCAGCCTTTCTGAAAGATCAATTAAAATATTAATGTGACCGAGTGTATTATAATTGCTGTCCTTTATTTCAAGATCTATGCTCTCATACTGCTGATCGGCAGACCAACCTCCTGATTCGTTGTTCAGTTGGTAATATATCTCCTTTTTATCGGCTGATAGCAGTTTGATATCTACAACTCCCTGGTTTTTATCGTTCCAGGCTTGTAATAACTGATCTATTCCATAAAACTTGTCCAACGATTTTCCATAAAGCAAACCATTTTCAATCGTATCAACAACCCTTCCTCCACTGATGGAATAAAAGGACAGCTCATTTGATACAAATTGTGTCCGGAAAGAGCTCATATTGATATATAAAGAAATCAGCAGGATAACCGTAAGAAACAATGTAAGATATAGCCCTGTTATACGTTTGATTCTCTTTTTTATTACAATACCCTCTGTTCCGTTACCGTTTTTTTTCAAGCCTTTGTTTTCATCATTCATCCTGATTACTTTCCCTAATAGTGCATAAGTTCGCCGTCAATTTGCTTTACAAATTGGGCGAGCTAGTAGATGTGAAAATTGTATCCGCAGATACCAAGGCTTTAAATGGCAGTTTTAAGCCTGCTTTTTCAGCAGCTGCAATATTAAAACATAAAGCCTGTGATTCGTCATATCCCTGTTCTAATTGCCCGGGTGATTTTCCCTCCATGATGCTGACGAATTGCTGTGCGCAAAAATTCCCGATTTCCTGGAAGTTATATCGATAGATCGTCATCATTGCTCCATTTTTTACGTCATTTTTTCCCGTCTGGGAGAAGACTGGAATTCCTTTTTGATACAATGGCTCTAGGTATTCTATGATTCTATCCTCAGTTCTTCCGCCGCTGTTAGCCATATATACGGCATCTGCCTTTTCTGATAGCATGTGGTAACCTTCTATCATTTTTTCCTCGTAATATTCCGGTCTGTCTGTTTGTATATTTGCATCCACTGGAACTTCTATCAAGTCTATATCTTTGGATTTGACAAAGCGTTTTATATCCTCATATGCGATCTCATTTCTGCCGTTTTCACTATTTTCATAAACGATACCGAGTCTTTTAAATCGAAACAGGTCATAGAATACGTTCAGTTGGTTGTAATATCTGTTTGGCGAAACATGCGCCCAGATATTTTCGATCCCCGAATAATTAAGTCCGTCTACCACACCGGCTTCATAGGCATTGGTAACGGACATGATCATGGCATTAGTATTTATATTGTTTTCTCTGATAAATTTTGAAGCAGACGTACCCATAACGAGGATAAGATCAATATCAGCGTCCTCGTTCATATGTCTTACAAATTCAACTTTTTCCTGGTCAGACATAAAAATAAGCTGGTAGAATTCATTCCCAACAAACTCAATTTCATTTCGGGTATGATTCTCCAGCCAATTCCAGATCAAAGAAGCATCGTCACTGCCATCTTTAAAAGCCCAGTCGGAAGTATCATCTACCATACCGAGCTGCGACAGGCCAAAAATGATTCCGCTAAGATTACCAGCATAGTTTACATAAGGATCTCCCTCCAGATAAGCAACGCGAAAAACATCCTCATCCGCTATACCAGCATAAGTCTGATATGCAGAAAACATAACAATGATTGATAACACCACGATAAAGAAAAAATGTTTTTTTATTTTCATCTATCACACCCACACCAATTTGTTATTTTCTGCACTTTAAAAAGCATAAAATATGACATATAGGATTTTTTTAACAATACAGATACTCCAATATAAGATTACTTTACATCAAAATAATGTAATTCACAACATTTTTCGACTCCTTTACTCTTTTTTTATTTTAAATATGTGATAAATAAATAATATAGAACTTTACCCCTTAAATTAAGCACTTGAAAAGCTTTTCATATGCCACTACCTCTCGAAATTAGCTCTTTTTCAACACCCTTAAAGTATGCTATACTAGCATTTAAGAATAGGGTGATGTTGCCAAATTCAGGAGTTCAGTTATAAAACTAAACAATCAATATAAATTTATATATTATGGGGGGGAATTTATGGCTTTTAGCTTTTTTAAGAAGAATGAGATTGCAGATGCTATTTTTATGGGAGGCAGGATTTATACCCAAGATTCAAATCTACCATGGGCTGAAGCCGTAGCCTGCAAGGACGGGCGGATTATTGCAGTCGGTGATTACGAGGCTTTGAGAATTTTTGAAGGGAAAAATACTGAATTCATAGATCTTGAGAACGGTGTAATGCTGCCGGGATATATTGATACCTGCGGACATCCTGCTTTAAATGCTTTTACTGATTCTTGCCTGTATTTGAAGCCTGGAAATTTAGAGGATGTACTAGCACAGATTGCAGACTATGCCTTTGATAATAGCGAATCCCGCATAATCTTTGCATATGGCTATGACGAAAATATATTAAATGACGTAGAACCCGAGAACACCAGGGAGTATCTTGATAGTATCTCTAGTGATAAACCAATCATCATACTTGGTATCAGCGGCGTGCATTGCTGGTTTAATAACCTTGCTTTGGAGATGGTTCGAAGTGCTGCAATTGAAGACGAAGTTGAGACAGTTTCGCTCCAATATTTGTTGAGCGTATTAGAACCCCTTGATTTTGATACTATACCTGAACGAGTGCCTGATGATATGCAAACGTACTCCGAAAGAGGCTTCACTTCTATTTTTGATTGCGGTGCTCCTGAATTTTTTGCATCGATTTATCAAAATATAATGATAAATTTGTTTCACGAAAACATGATAAAGCAAAGATTTTACGGCTCGTTGCTTATAAACCGTGATGTAAATCCCCCCATGGTTATTAGAAAACTAGCACAATATAGAACTAATTGTGTTGAACTCAATGAACTAATTAATTTTAACACTTTGAAATTGGTCATTGACAGAACTAATGATCGGAATTCTCTCTCCAACGAAATTTTTAAGAATCTTTGCATGGAAGCAGGGGACAAAGGTTTCGACGTACACGCTGATGCGATTGGGAAAAACGCAGTATTTGAAGCTATTGAAGCAATGGAATCCGTAATTTCTGCTGGATATAAAAAGAGTTCTTTTACCATTGCTCATGATGAAATTTTTGATACTGAAGAATTGGTGGATACAAGCTTCAAGCAGGATATAAAAGAGTCCCCAGCTACCATTAACAGGTTCGATGAAGATTGGCTGTGCATAAAAAATTCAACTAGCATACAAGAAGCCATAGATATCCTGACTATCGATGGTGCAATACAGCTTGGCATCAACAACGCTTATGGGTCAATTGAAAAAGGTAAGCATGCGGACTTTGTTATTTTTAATGATAACCCATTTGATTTGGAAAACCTTTCTGAATTTAAAAAATTACAGGCTGTTATGACCGTAATAGAAGGTCAAATCGTATACGATGCACAGAA
>JAQWCA010000026.1 GCA_028706065.1 Tepidanaerobacteraceae bacterium | reverse complement strand
GTCCGGGCTGCTTCCGTCAACTCAAGACCGATAAGTAGGCCTTTACCTCGAATATCTTTTATCATCGGGTTCTTGATTTCCTTGAGCTTTGCTTGAAAATATTCACCCATCTTCAAGGAACGTTCAACCAGGTTTTCATCTTCTAAAATCTCAAGAGCCGCAATTGCGCAGGCACAGGCCAAGGGATTGCCTCCGAAGGTGGAGCCGTGGGAGCCGGGTTCAAAAAGTCCCAAAATCTCTTTATTTGCTACAACTGCAGAAACAGGCATCATTCCACCACCAAGGGCTTTGCCCAAGATATAGACATCAGGCACGACATTTTCCCAATCACAGGCAAACATTTTTCCGGTGCGACCTAAACCGGTTTGTATTTCATCAGCCATAAACAGCACATTATTTTGTTTACATAGGTTATAGGCATCTTTTAAGTATCCGTCATATGGTATATTTATTCCTGCTTCACCTTGAATAGGTTCAACCAGGAAAGCTGCGGTATTTGGAGTGATTGATGATTTAAGAGCTTCGATGTCACCATAAGGGATGATTTTAAATCCCGGGGTAAAAGGGCCAAAACCTCTCTTGTATTCTTCTTCTGAAGAAAAAGAAATTATTGTAGTTGTGCGACCATGAAAATTACCTGTACAGACGATGATTTCCGCTAAGTTTTCCGGAAGTTTTTTTACATCACAGGCCCACCTGCGAGCAGCTTTTATGGCTGTTTCTACAGCCTCTGCTCCCGTGTTCATAGGGAGAACCATATCTTTTCCTGTAAGTTCAGCTACTTTTTGACAAAAGGGCCCTAGTTTATCGTTGTTGAAAGCTCTAGATGTCAGTGTGACTTTATCGGCTTGCTCCTTTAGGGCAGAGATGACCTTTGGATGGCAATGTCCTTGGCTTACAGCCGAATAGGCACTAAGCATATCCATATATTTATTACCATCGGAATCCTCTACCCATACGCCTTTAGCTTTGCTAATAATCACCGGTAGTGGGTTATAATTATGGGCACTATACTTTTCGGTAAGTTGAATCATTTCTTTACTACTTGACATTTGTAAAACCCCCTTGTTTGTTTTTATAAGAGATAATGTATAAATATAAAGATTAGCGCTAAAGTTGAAACCGGGTAAAAACGGAAGACATAAGAATTATAACAAAAAATTGTAAAAACCCAAATAACTCGAATTGCATATATATGCATATATTATAAATTATAATAACCCTTTCAAGGTTTGTTGTCAATCATAAAATTGTCAAAATAACAGTGGTATTCAAAAACAATATTTTCAAGTATAATAATTACGGACAGCAAGTCTAGTTATTTGATATTAGATGAGAGGTAAATATATGGATATATTAAGCAATGATGGCGAAATAAAGAATTCACTTCAGAGAAAGATAACTAAATTAGCATTACCGGCTATATTTGAAAATGTGTTACATACGGCTGTGTGGATGATGGATACAGCCATGGTCGGAAGGTTGAGTGCCGAAGCACTGAGTGCTGTTGGATTTGGTACGCAATTAGCTTTTGCTTTAGTAAATATCGTTGCAGCCATGGGTATAGGGACTTCCGCTCTTATAGCTCGTTGTATCGGTGCAAGGGATCTCAAAAGGGCAAATCGTGTTGTTGCCCAGTCTTTCTTAGTGTCTTCGATTCTAAGTCTCTTACTGGCCGGATTAAATATTTTGTTGGCACAACCTTTTTTTTCATCAACCATGGAAGATCCAGTTGTAGTTTCATTAGGAATTAGCTATGTAAAGATTATTACAATAGGAGTTATTTTTATGATACCAACAATGGTAATGAATGCGGCACTACGAGGGGCCGGAAATACACGACTTCCAATGGTATCAGCATTAATTGCCAATACATTAAATATAGTTGGTGATTATGTTTTAATTTTTGGCCACTTTGGTTTTCCGCAAATGGGGGTAAAAGGTGCTGCCATAGCTACTACATTAGCCCAGGTGTGTGGTTTTATAATTACCATAAGTTATTTAATACTAGGAAAAGATGTAATTCGGCTGAATTTAAAAGAGACAATAAAAATAGATATTAATGTAATAAAGCAACTCTCAAAGTTAAGCATCCCTTCATGCATGGAAGAGTTTTCCCATAGTGGTAGTCGACTTATATCTTCTATATGGATAGCCCGTCTCGGCACCATTTCTTTTGCTGCCCATCAGGTAGCGGTCAGCGCCGAGTCTATGTCATTTATGCCGGGACACGGTTTTTCGGTTGCTGCTTCAACATTGGTGGGACAAAATCTTGGTGCAGACCGAGTTGATGAAGCCGAAAAAAGTGCCTGGGGATCTATGAAATTTGCACTGGTTTTAATGAGTGCTGTTGGGGCTTTTTTCTTGTTATTTTCTCGTCAGTTAATGGGGTTATTTACAAGTGTCAGAGAAGTAGAAGCTTTAGCTGCAGCCTGTATAAGAATAGCGGCCTTCGAGCAGCCTACCATTGCTATAGCCATGGCCTTGGCCGGAGCACTGAGAGGTGCAGGGGATACCCGAGGTACTTTTAAAGTGGGTCTTATAGGTACATGGCTAGTTCGTCTGCCTTTAATATTTTTTATAGTGTTTGTATTTAAAAAACCGATAACTTATGTATGGATTGCAACGGTAATCCAGTTTGCTGTAGAAGCCGTCTTAATGGTGTTGCGATTTAAACAAGGCACGTGGAGAAAGATTAAAGTTTGACAACCCTTGTATACTTTTGATATAAGTATTATATAATATATAGAAGAAGAATTAAATGGAAAAAGGTTTTCTAAAGGTAAATGTAGAAATCTTTAAGACCTTTAATAAAAGGGGGAGTTTTGTGTTTTTCCTAAAAGCCCGATGGGCTATTGCTTCCGGTATAGTTGTGATATTTCTGACCGGAGCAGTTATTTACACCACTTTGGAAAAAGAGGTGACTATTAGAGAAGATGACAAAGTAGTTGAAGTTTCAACTTTTACTAAAACAGTAAAGGAACTGCTTGACAGTGAAAGTATAACTTTACTACCTGAAGATGTAGTTATGCCTAGTCCAGAAACTGAGCTTAGGGAAGGCATGCAAATAACCATAAAAAGGGCGTTTCCCGTAAAAATAACCGTTGATGGAGAACAAAAAATAGTAAGAACACAGCCCGATTCAGTAATAAATCTTTTGACAAAAGCTGAAATTAGTCTAGGAGAAAATGATAAAGTTGAACCATCTCTCTGCGAGTACATAGTAAAGAATGGTGACATAACCATAACTAGGGTTGAGCAAAAAATCACAACTGAACGTAAAACCATACCTTATGAAACTGTATCAAGAAAAGATACCACCCTTCCCTTTGGTGAAAAAAAAGTAACTCAAAAAGGTGAAGAAGGTCAAGAAGAAATAAAAACCATTGAAATTCTTGAAAATGGGAAAGTTGTTTCAACAACAACGGAATCTAAAGTATTAAAGGCTCCCAAGCCTCAGATTGTACTTACAGGAACAGTTCAATTGGCCTCACGTGGCGGTGTAGATTTTTCTTATACTGAGCGGCGTCGAATGTTGGCTACAGCTTATACACATACGGGTAACAGAACTGCTACAGGGACAACAGCGAGAGTAGGAGTGGTTGCGGTAGACCCGAAAGTTATACCTTTAGGTACTAGGGTATATGTTGATGGTTATGGTTTTGCACGAGCGGAAGATACGGGAGGAGCCATCAAGGGCGACAAAATTGACTTATTTATGGATACCGGTGAAGAGACAAAACTCTTTGGTAGACGATGGGTAACGGTATATATATTAAAATAAAAGTTTTATTCAAGGATTCTGTAACCAATAAATTAGGATTGTATTAATGAAGTTAAAGTTAGTCTATATTTTTTCTGAAATAAAAAAGCAGCTAAAAATGATATGCCCCCCTTGTAGTAGACAGTTAAAATAATGAAACTGTTTCTTCAAAGGGGGCATATTTTTTATTTGTACCTTTTCATGTAAGAAATATAGCGTATCCTATTTTTGTGTCGTTTATAACGCCTTATTCCCACCACTATTCTAAAAGGTGTATATATAGCTAGAGAAATAGAAAGAGGCCAGAACCACCAAAAAGTATGTATTTTTCTTTCTATATTATCAGTGGCTATCAAGTCAAGAGTTCCTAATTTCTCATTTTCCTGGTAAAACTCCAATTGTCCAAGAGTTTCACCTTTGGAGATAGGAGCTTTTAAATTCGGTTTAATACTTACTTTTTGAGCTATTGGAGGGCTGTTTTTTAGCACCACCGTAGAAAATCCTTCCTTGACGGATAATTTTAGGGGATTACCGTACTTAATATTTTCTTCGGTTATTACATCATCTTTATTTATGATATTCCTTCTTTCAAAATTTGCAAAACCATAATCCAGTAAAGCTGTACTGTCCGATGAAGCTTTAGCATAAGAACCGGTCTTTAAAATTACGGTGACTAGCTGCCAGCCATCATGAGTTGCCGATGCAGCCAAGGTAGAGCCGGCAGAGCTGGTATATCCGGTTTTGATTCCATCGGCTCCTTCATAATTCCATAAAAGTTTATTTAAATTTATAAGCTGCCGTTCACATTCTTCAGCTTGCCAAGGAATTTGCATAGTTTTAGTAGAAACTATTTTCTTAAATTCCGGTAGATTCATTAGAGCATAACGTGAAATAATAGCCAAATCATATGCTGTGGTTAAATGGCCATCTTCTGTCAAACCGTTGGGATTTACGAAAGTGGTGTGTTTTGCGCCGATTTCACGTGCTTTTTTATTCATCATTCCAACAAAAGTCTCAACACTTCCCCCAATATGTTCTGCTATAGCAATAGCTGCATCATTTCCAGAGTTTAGCATCATTGCATAGAGCATTTGTTCTAAAGTCAGTTTCTCACCTTCCTCCAAATAAATCCGTGTCCCCTCAGCCAAAGGAGGTTCCTTGCTTGTGATAACAACATCGGAAAGGTTACCTTTTTCCAAAGCTAAAATAGCCGTCATTATTTTTGTGATACTGGCAGGTTCTAGTCGAGTATAAGCATTTTTTTCGTATAATATCCTTCCGGTGGAAACATCCATCAATATACCAGCCTCGCCGGATATAGCCGGTGGAGGTGCTTTCTTTTCTATATCAGCTAAGGCAGTAGATGCTAAAGATTTAAATAAAAACAATATGGTAAGTAAAAATGCTATCTTTTTCATGTTTCAGACAACACCTCATCTATATAAGAAAATATTTTGCGTCAACAATATAAAGTATATCAAATTTAGGTTTTCATGCCAACATGTATAATTATGAAAAATAATGGTGTATAAAAACTCCTGTAATCCTTAAAATAAAGATGAAATGGGGGAAACATAAAATATGAAGAGGCCATCAATATTGGAATTTACAGGGCATATGCTTACATATAAAGAGAGTCTAAAAGTTATGGCAGATTCTATAAAAGATGTGGAAAATCAAGTGGAGGACAATCTCCAACATGCATTGGTGAAGTCTTCAAACCTTATAAAGCTTAATAAAAATATAAAAGAAATAGAGCTTATGAGCGAAGCTTTAGCAGATTTACAAAACCAAGGCAATTTATTGGCAAAAGAAAAACTAATGATATCTTTACGACGTAAGATCTTTGAAAGTCAGTGTCTGCTTATTGAGGATATCCAAAAATCAATGTTAAAGGCAGTAGAAGCTATGTCTGATACTGGAAATGAAATGCTTTTACTGACAAATTTCAACAGGATTGTGAAAGTCCTAAATAGAATCGATGAAGAGGTGGAAGGTATATGAGTGTGCTAAAGGACATTCTTTTGCATACATATAAATCTATAATCTTATTTTCGGTAAGTTTGGTTATAGTGAGACTTATGGGGAAACGAACTTTGGCACAGCTTTCCCCCTTTGATCTAATTTTTATGATTATAATGGGTTCTGCTATTGCTATACCATTGGAAGATCACGATATAAGGATTACTCACGGGATTTATCCGGTTATAATCACATCTTTATTAAATTATATGATGGCAATATTAATTACCAAGAACCGTAAGATAGAGAACTTTTTACAGGGTACATCTCGAGTGCTTGTTAGAAATGGAGAGGTCATTGTAGGTAACCTCAAAAAAGAACGAATTACTATGGCTGATTTACTTATATTGCTTAGGGAGGAAGGAGTAACCAACATAAATGAAGTGGAAGAAGCTGCTATAGAGCCAAATGGTAAATTAAGTGTCATAAAGAAAAAATATATGCAAACAGTTACACCTAGAGATCTTGGGCTGTGGTCTAATCAAGGGGTTTTTCCCACTCTGGTTATAGATCAAGGCAATGTAGTCCAGGATAATCTAGATCGGGTTGGAGTAAGCATTGATCAGATATTGAGGCAATTAAATCAAAAGGGTATAGGAAGATTAAAAGAAATAAGATCTGCTTGGATTGATGAAGAAGGAAATGTGACTGTTGAATGGGTAACAAAATAACATAAAAAAATAGATGGGCGGGATATTGTGACAGATAAAACAGACAACTTCTTCAATAAAATAGATATAAGTGCCGATCAGATAAAAAAAGAATACGGTGTAGACTTATATTTGTTTCTTGATGCAGTATCTCTAGGGTTGCGAGATGATGAAATAGCGGATCTCATAGGTTATGATCTGGAAAAGGTTAAAAAAGTAAGAAAGCGTTTAGGAAATGTCAGTAGTGAAATAGGCATAAATTATAAAAAAAACCTACCGGAGTGATACTTTCATATTAAATCTTGGGTGGCGGTGGAAAAATACAGCGCAATATATAGAAAAAGTCTCTAAGCTAAGGTGAAACATACTTTAGACAACCATATAAAATTGTCTTCCACGGCCACCGTGAATTTCATATGAGATATAACCCATATCTTATCCAAAAGAGGAAAACATATAGAAATAATAAACTATTAATTAAGCTACCCTTGCCGGGCAAAGGTCTTCTTTTGTGCAAACAATTTTTTCTTAAGTGCTACTGCTAATTATCTTTTTTGAAGATTATGTCTGATCAAGGCTGGTTAAAACCTTATCAAAAAGATTGATGTTGCATTTATTATCTTCCCAATGTATACAAGTTTCACAGCTTACATCTTTTTCAAGATCCTCTATAGTGGGCATCCATGAGGCGTTATCAGCCATTAGATATCCTGGACAAATCTCACCTACGGAATGAAGCTGCATTTTACTGACCATTTATTGTAACCTCCCTTAAATCAGATTCTATGTTTATTGTTTGATATAATGCGAAAAATATTAGTGAATAAGTTTTTTTCATTGTTTTGATATGCTATAATAAAGGACAGAGCTGGGAGAGGGGGCATAAAATGAATTCAGAACAAATCATGGATCGGTTAAAAACCCAGGAGCGTCTGGCAAAAAATATAACTCATTGGGAAGTCATTCCCGAAAAGCCCGGTGAATATGAAGCTTTTCCGGAATATTTGAGTCCGAAATTGGTTTCAGCATTGGAAAAGGAAGGCATATATAGACTTTACTCCCATCAGCGAAGGGCCCTGGATGAAGTGACGGCAAATAATGATATTATTGTGGTAACACCCACGGCTTCTGGTAAGTCCCTTTGCTATAATCTACCGGTACTCAATGCCATCCTTGCCGATAAAAATGCCCGAGCAATATATCTTTTTCCCACCAAAGCTCTTTCTCAGGATCAGGTGTCAGAGCTTATGGATATTATAGATGAAATGGAAGAAGACATTAAAACCTTCACCTATGATGGCGATACCCCCGTCAATGCACGGGTAGCTATAAGAAAAGACGGGCATATTGTGGTAACAAATCCGGATATGCTTCATACTGGCATATTGCCCCATCATACAAAATGGATGAAACTGTTTTCCAATCTAAAGTATATTGTAATAGATGAAATACATATATACAGAGGTATCTTCGGTAGTCATACCGCCAATTTGCTTAGAAGACTTCATAGAATATGCAAGTTTTACGGTTCAAACCCTATTTTTATTTGCTGTTCGGCTACAATAGCCAATCCCCGGGAACTTTCCGAAAAAATTACCCAAAAGCCTATGGTCTTGATCGACCAAAATGGTGCACCGGCCGGTGAAAAGAACATTATTTTTTATAATCCCCCTGTTGTAAACCGACAACTGGGAATTCGGCGCAGCAGCTTATTGGAGGCGAAAACCCTTGCTTTAGATTTTTTAAAAAATAGGGTTCAAACCATAACCTTTGCCAGAAGTCGTTTAGCTGTAGAGGTAATGCTCACGTATCTGCAGGAAGAGATGAAAAAATTACCCGTCGGAAGAAACTCGATAAGGGGGTACCGAGGCGGTTATTTACCAAAAGAGCGCCGGGAGATTGAAAAAGGCCTTAGGGAAGGGAAAATCCTTGGGGTTGTCAGCACTAATGCTTTAGAGCTGGGCATAGATATAGGCAATCTGGATGCAAGTATTATAACCGGCTATCCCGGTTCAGTGGCCAGCACATGGCAGCAGGCCGGCAGGGCCGGACGAAGGAGTTCCATGTCCGCATCAATTCTCGTGGCTTCCAGCAGTCCCCTGGATCAGTTTATAATCAACCATCCGGAATACTTCTTTGAAGCCTCCCCTGAATACGGTCTAATCAACCCGGACAACCTGTACATTCTTGTAAGCCATATAAAATGTGCAGCCTTTGAACTGCCCTTTGCTGATGGTGAGACCTTCGGCGGAGAAAACATAGATGAGATTTTAGCCTTTTTAGAGGGAGAAAGAATTCTCCGACATGTGGGAGAACGTTGGCATTGGATGGCCGAATCCTTCCCTGCTGAAGAAATCAGTCTGCGAAGTGCCTCAGCGGAAAATTTTGTGATAATCGATATTACCAAAGGCGCCAAAGTTATTGGGGAAGTGGACCGCGGCAGTGCCCCTATGTTGATTCATGAAGAGGCCATATATATTCATGCAGGGCAGCAATACCAAGTGGAAAAACTGGATTATGAAGAGAAAAAAGCCTATGTTAGAAAAGTGGATGTAGACTACTATACAGATGCAAATCTAGCTGTAGAAATCAAGGTTTTGGATGTATTTAGACAAAAGGCTGACAATAATCAGCAAAATTACATGGGAGAAGTAATGGTTACAAGCTTGGCTACCATGTTCAAGAAGATAAAATTCTTTACCCATGAAAATTTAGGCTTCGGTCCCATACATCTGCCACCTGAAGAAATGCACACAACCGCATACTGGTTGTCAATTCCTGAGAATACCGGCGAGCTTTCCCGGGATGAAATCGAGTCGGGCCTCTTGGGATTGTGCAATGTCATGGTAAATATAGCTCCACTTTATCTTATGTGTGATCCCAAGGATATTCGAGGTGTTGTACAAATCAAATCACCTTTTACCCAAAAGCCCACGATATATATTTATGATAACTTCCCAGGTGGCGTAGGATTTTCAGAAAAACTGTATGATATAGAAGACCAGCTGCTAAAAGCAGCACGACAGGTCATAATGGAATGTGATTGTCAAGACGGGTGCCCATCTTGTGTAGGTCCATACGAAGAAGTGGGTCACAGCAGTAAAACTTTCGCCTTAAAAATCATAAAAGGGGTGCTTTCCGATTGAATCTTTCGGAAAAGTTGAAGACCTTTATATCCGGTAAACAGACCGGTAATATTAAAGCAGACGGGCATACACCGAATAAAGACATCTATCCGGTTATGAAAAAAATACTTGAAGCCACAACCGTTAACACACCACTTGGTAAGCATTTCATAGTGGAAAAAATCTATAACGGTTATCATATACATGGCAAAATAAAGCTGGATTCCGTTTTTAATATTTCCCCGGAAATATTAAAGCTCATTGCAAAGAACAGCGTTTTTGAAAACTTCGATTTTTCCCGAGCGATATTTATTGATACTGAAACTACCGGACTTGCAGGGGGTACTGGAACACTAGCCTTTTTAATCGGTATCGGTTTTTTTGAAGGCAATGATTTTAGAATTACCCAGTATTTCATCAGTGATTATGATGAAGAAGCTGCAGCTTTATACAGTCTGAGCGGATTGCTAAAAAACTTTGACAGCATGGTGAGTTTTAACGGCAAATCCTATGATATACCATTGCTCTCTACACGATACATGCTCAATCGTATGGAAAACCCGCTGGAAAAAACCTTTCACCTTGATCTGCTAGCTTGTGCCCGAAGGCTTTATAGAGAGCGCTTGGGAAGCGTGAGCCTTTCATCTCTTGAGGCAAACCTCCTGTCTCTTAAGCGGGAAGGTGATATACCGGGATATGAAATCCCATCGGTATATTTTAAGTTTTTAAGAGATAAAAACCCCTATCCCCTAAAGCCTATATTTTATCACAACCGCATGGATATTCTATCAATGGTAACATTGACAGCTAATATGGCCAAATCTTTCAAAGCTCCTTTTGAATCGAAACATTGCGCCAATCAAGATTATTACTGTTTAGGCAGAGTCTTCGAAGACATGGGGATGATTGAGCAGAGCATAGAATGTTATGAAAAAGCTCTAAACGTATCGTGGGTTCGGGAAAGATCCTACACACGGCTCTCCTTACTCTATAAGCGATTGGATCTTTGGCGGAAGGCTGAAAGGCTTTGGATTGACATGGTCAAAAATAATATTAATACTGTCTTTGCACTGGTGGAACTTGCTAAATACTATGAACATAAGCTCAAGGATTATGACAAAGCCGCTCAAGTAACCCAAAAGGCTTTGGAAACGGTATATAAAAAAAGAACCATTGTCGGGCACTCTTTGAAAGATGAAATTGCTGAACTAAAAAAACGTCTTAAGCGGATTGATTGCAAAGATAAAGGTGGTAGGCGCAACGTGCAGGATGCAGAGTTCTCGAATACTGGGCAGGGCACCGGATTGCTATAGACCCCTATGTTAGTAGGGAACGGTCTTCGACATTTCTAAAGGGGTAACTTGGAAGCCTCTGAAAAATCCCGGGTTAGTGTCATTGCTATGAAAGCTCTACCTTGTTGTCATCCTGAAGGCTTTGCCTGAAGGATCTTGTATAAGATTCCTCTGTCGCTTTGCTCTCTCGGAATGACGAAAAATACTTTCGTTTATTGTGGTGCTGACACCGCATGGGAATTCTGAATGAAACGAAGTGGAATGAAGAATCCTTGCAACAGAAAATATTATAAATAAAAAACAAGGAGGCATTATTTTATGAAAAATGCATTAAAAATGGTAGCTCAGTTTATGGCATTGTCTGCCAGAACCGCTCCCAAGACTGTGGGAAAGGACTACATAGAAATAAAGGTTATAGACGATGAAAGTGAGCTTGCAAAACTTGGTGATGAAATGGCTGCCTACGGTGAAAAGCACGGTAAGAGGAATTATGATCGGGATGGCAAAGGAGTTGCCAGCTGTGGCGCAGTGTTGCTGGTAGCGATAAAAGACGGCAAGACTGCCGGCTTAAACTGCGGAGCTTGTGGATACGATGAATGTGCAAAACTTCCAAAACCTCATGATGGCTTTGAATTTGCGGGCCCTTTTTGTGCATGGAGATTGGTAGATTTGGGCATTGCCATAGGTTCTGCTGCTAAGACCGCCAGCATGCTCAATGTGGATAACCGTATTATGTATCGCATCGGTGTGGTTGCCCGAAAGATGCATCTCATCGAAGGTGATGTAGTGCTGGGAATTCCTCTGTCGGCTACGGGGAAAAACATATTCTTTGACAGATAACTGCATATTACACAAAAAGCCGTATAAACCTCAGGTTTATCCGGCTTTTTTACGTAAATGATTTTATGAGGAATTATCCTTTCTTCAACCTTCACCGGTCTAATAATTGCTTTTTTATTTACCTAATGCAGTTTTGCATTTTTAATCAGAAAGCGCATTATTTTTTTGTTACATTACTCTTTATTAAGGGTATTGTAA
This sequence comes from Tepidanaerobacteraceae bacterium, assembly GCA_028706065.1. GTDB lineage: Bacteria > Bacillota > Thermosediminibacteria > Thermosediminibacterales > Tepidanaerobacteraceae > JAQWCA01. Next base: position 2,545 of record JAQWCA010000026.1, on the reverse strand, counting down.
TGTAGGGGCATGGAAATATAGAACCCAAAACATTTAATGCACTAAGGCATTGAAAATTTACCGTTAAACTTTCAATGCCTTTTTTATTTTTTCTAATCATGTGATTCTTCGGGTCATTGGGGTATTTTTAAAAATAACATGTACCATGGCATGAAGATTGCTTTATATATTAAGAAAATAGGGAACATTAGAATATCAGGGAGGGATGTAAATGGTAAAAACTAAGATTTTTGACGTCAGTGATGAGGAACTTGTATGGGTTGATGAACTAGTGTCAAAACACGGTAATAAAAAAGAGGAAGTTATTCAGATATTAAGACATGTCCAAGAACATTTTAACTTTATTCCCCGAAAGGTCCAAATCCGACTTTCGCAGCTGCTTGATATTACATTGAGTGAAATATACAGTATAGTGACTTTTTATACCTTCTTTTCCTTAAAGCCCAAAGGCAAATATCAGATAAGCTGCTGCAAGGGAACTGCATGTTATGTGAGAGGGGCAGATAAGGTAATAGAAAAACTGACACAATACCTAAAAATTAAACCCGGTGATACTACTGATGATGGGCTGTTTTCCATTGATATCATTAGATGCCTCGGAGCATGTGGTTTAGGACCGGTAATGACAATCAACGACGATGTGTATGCAAGATTGAAACCGGAAGATGTTCCACGAATCATTTCAAGGTATGAACCGCCTTTTAAAGATTATGATGATGTTATGAAAGAACAAGAACAGTTTAGCAATGAAAAAGATAAGTTAAGTGCTGAACCTAAAAGTAAGTTGGCTCCTGCGTAATTCCCAACTAAAGTGTCTAAAAAATGTGAAGGGAGGTAATTTTATGACAGTTAATACGCCCAGGGCTCATGTAGTCCTAAGATACGGAATATGCAGTGTTGCTGCCGGAGCCAAGGATGTGCTTAATACTTTTAAAAAAGAAATAAAACAAAAAAATCTTACGGACGTAGAGCTCAAGCTCACCGGTTGTATCGGGCTCTGTTCAATGGAACCTCTTATGGATGTTTCTATGGAAGGTTTACCGACAGTAACTTATTGTCTGGTTACCCCGGAAAAGGTAAGTGGAATAGTATTTCACCATATTTTAAACAGAACCATTATCCAAGAATGGGTAATTCCAAACATATAAGGGAAGGAGGAAATAAATGTGGAATTTTATAGAAGTCATGTCCTGGTGTGCGGCGGGGGAGGCTGTATATCGTCAGGATGTTTAAAAGTCAAAGATGCCTTGGTCGATGCAATTGACGAATTAGGGCTTTCATCTGAAGTAAAGGTCATTGTCACCGGTTGTATGGGCCCTTGCCACTTGGGACCGATGATGCTCATATATCCGGAGGGTGTGCTTTATACAAAGGTTACCGTGGAAGGAGCTAGAGAAATCGCCGAAAAACACCTTTACATGGGGCAAATTGTAGAAGAATACATCACAAAGACGATAGACGGTAAATCCACCGCATACCCCAATGAAAATCCATTTTTTTCAAAGCAACTCAAAATAGCTTTGAGGAATACGGGAACTATCGATCCTATGTGCATTGAAGAGTATATAGCTTTTGAAGGGTATAAAGCTCTGGGAAAAGTATTGAACTATATGAAGCCGGAAGAGGTAATAGAATCTATTAAAAAATCTGGCCTTAAAGGTCGAGGTGGCGCAGGTTTTTCAACAGGTCTAAAATGGAGTTTTACTGCCAAGGCTTCGGGAAAACCAAAATATGTGTTATGCAATGCCGATGAAGGAGATCCGGGGGCTTTTATGGACAGGAGTATTTTAGAGGGGGATCCTCATTCGGTTATTGAAGCCATGGCAATTGCCGGATATGCGGTAGGAGCCAATCAAGGCTACATCTATGTGAGGGCTGAGTACCCTTTGGCCATAGAGCGATTGACTCATGCAATAAATCAAGCTAGGGAAAAGGGATTGCTGGGAAAAAACATTCTGAACACCGGATTTAAATTCGACTTGGATATAAAAATAGGGGCAGGAGCCTTCGTATGTGGTGAAGAGACGGCACTTATCGCATCAGCTGAAGGTAAGAGGGGGATTCCCAGGGTGAAGCCGCCTTTTCCTGCAAATGAAGGTTACATGGGTAAACCTACTTTGGTGAATAATGTGGAAACCTATGCCAACATATGCCCCATAATATTAAACGGATTTGAATGGTTTACAAGTCATGGGACAGAAAAAAATAGCGGTACTAAGGTTTTTGCCCTGGCAGGTAAAATAAATAATACAGGTTTGGTAGAGGTGCCCATGGGCACCAGTTTGGGAGATATAATCTTCGATATTGGCGGGGGAATCCCAAAGGGTAAAAAGTTTAAAGCTGCACAAACAGGAGGTCCGTCAGGTGGGTGCATACCCAAAGAATATTTAAATGTGCCGGTGGATTATGAATCACTTAGTGAATTAGGTACGATTATGGGTTCGGGAGGTCTTATTGTAGTAGATGAAGATACTTGTATGGTGGATTTCGCAAAATTTTTCTTGCAATCTGTCCAGGAGGAGTCCGGTGGAAAATGCGTCCCGTG
>JAQWCA010000244.1 GCA_028706065.1 Tepidanaerobacteraceae bacterium | reverse complement strand
ATATGCTGAATATGGTAAGGATATAGTTTGTGCCGGAGTATCGGCTTTAACAGAAACGGCTGTTTTGGGATTAAAAAATATTGCCGGTATCAAACCCCTGGTTTATAAAAAAGAAGGCTGCTTAATATTAAAACTTCCTGATAATATGACACCGGAAGAATTGAAAAAGGCAGCTATTATCCTTGAAACCATAGTCTTAGGTCTTGAAGATATTTCGAAGTCTTATCCATCAAATATACGGACGGAGATAATAGAGGAGGTGTAATAGATGAACTTACAACTTTTTGCACAGAAAAAAGGTGGCGGTAGCTCAAAAAATGGTCGAGACAGCCAATCCAAGCGTTTAGGGGTTAAACGATATGATGGTCAGCTTGTAAGTGCCGGTAGTATATTAGTTCGCCAAAGAGGCACCAGAGTATATCCGGGGAAAAATGTCGGTATTGGTGTAGATCATACACTTTTTGCAAAAACTGATGGTTATGTCAAGTTTGAACAAAAGGGAAAAGATAAGAAACTAGTTAGCGTTTTCGCTGCAAACTAAGCTCCTTTAAAAAAAGGAGCTTTTTTTCTTAAGATAACTATGGGAAAAGTTACATTTATGTCTTTTCATAGAAGGAATTTATCAGAATAGGATAGAATTATAAGTAAAATACAATAAAAAAGCGGCTTAGTTTGAATGAACTGAAGTAACAAAATGGAAAGGAGTAGTTTTCTTGAAGAGGAAGGGTTTTCGACTTATCATAATAACCGGTCAAATATTGGTGACTATGGCAGCAGTTGTATTACTAAATCCTGACTGTAACAAGAAAACACATATCATTCTTGCAGGGCTCTTTTTTTACATAGCAGGTTTAATAACAATTTACAGTTATCCCAGGCCCCATTATAACATGAGTGTTGCGGAAAAATTGTTCAATTTTTTTCGGTTGCTAAGACATGATTTTCAAAATCATTTACAGGTTTTATACAGTATGATTCAGTTAAAAAAATACGAAAATGCCTTAAAATATATAAATGAAGTAAACAATAGTGATAAAGTTATCAATTATATATGTAATAATCTTACGGACTTATCTTCGATTTGCTGCTTGCTTGAAATTGCCTACAGCCTAAAACAAAAAAATGTTGATTTAGAGATTGAAATATGTGATGAAGGTGGGAGTTTAGCAAGGGCAAATCATCTCAAAAACGAAATGCAAAAATATATATTGAAATTTGATGAGAGCCAGAGTAAAAAGGAAATCAAGATAGTTTTTAAGGATTCAAATATTGAACTACATTCTGAGGCATTAGGGAAAAAGGTGATACATGTCGGTAAGCATTTTGCTTGACGTAACAATGTACTTGTTTTTTAATGTACAAATAAGGGAATCCTTTAATGTATGAAAGAGAAATTAACAGTAGGTGATGAAAAATGTTTGTAGATAGAGCAAAAATATTTGTAAAAGCCGGAGATGGAGGTAATGGTGTTGTAGCTTTTAGAAGGGAGAAATATGTACCTCGGGGAGGTCCTAACGGTGGCGATGGAGGGCGAGGTGGAGATGTGGTTATTGCAGTGGACTCCGACCTGTCCACCCTTATGGATTTTAAATATAGAGTTCATTATAAAGCAAAAAGAGGTGAGCACGGTCAAGGGTCCAATAAAATTGGCCGCAGTGCGGAAAACCTCATTATTAATGTACCACCGGGAACTGTCATAAAGGACTCTGAAACCGGTGATGTCTTGGCTGATCTAGTTGAAGCCGGGCATAGTTTTGTTGTAGCTAAGGGTGGTAGAGGCGGTAAAGGTAATGCGCGATTTACCTCCTCGATTCATAGAGCACCGGATTTTGCAGAAAAAGGTGAGCCGGGGGAAGAACGATGGATAATATTAGAATTAAAACTCTTAGCCGATGTGGGCTTGATAGGTTTCCCAAATGCGGGTAAATCCACATTACTTTCCAGAATGACAGCAGCCAGTCCAAAGATAGCCGATTACCCCTTTACGACACTATCTCCCAACCTAGGTGTGGTAAATCCGGGGTTTGGTCAAGATAATGGTTTTGTCTTAGCAGATATCCCCGGCCTTATAGAAGGTGCTCATGAGGGTCAAGGTCTTGGCTATGAGTTTTTAAGACATGTGGAGAGAACCCGAGTACTTATTCATGTATTGGATATGTCGGGCTTGGAAAGAGAACCTCTTGAGGGATTCCATTCAATAAACCGAGAGTTGGTAAAATACAGTGAAAAATTTCTAAAAAAACCTCAAGTAATAGCTGCTAATAAAATAGATTTACCTGAAGCACAGAAAAACTACGAAAAAACCAAATTACTTCTTGAAAAAGACGGGTATGTTGTAATACCTGTGTCCGGAGCTACGGGCATGGGAGTAAAAGAACTTACAAAATACGTTGGAGAGATGTTGGCAAAAATACCTAAAATTTTATCGGTTGAACAAGTTAAAGAATACAAGATAGTCGAAGAAAAACCATTTGAAATAAAAAGAGACGGTCAGCTTTTTTATGTTTCCGGTAGAACGGTAGAACGCTTGGTAGCCATGACAGATCTTGAAAATGAGTCGGCGGTTAAACGTCTACAGCGAACATTTAGGAGGATGGGCCTAGATGACGAGCTGAAAGCCCAGGGCATCAAACCTGGGGACACTGTGAAGATCAGTGATTCTGAATTTTACTTTGTAGAATAACATTGACAAACCTTAGCCAAAATCTTATCATTGAAAGCAACTGATGAAATATGGTATAATTTTTTGTAATTTAAGGTATGTAAAGGGAGGATTTGTTTTGTTGAAAAATCAAAAAGTGGGGATAATGGGGGGAACTTTCGATCCTATTCATTACGGTCATCTTGTCACCGCCGAGGCAGCCAGAACCCACTTCCACCTTGATAAGGTAATATTTACACCTACTGGAACCCCCCCCCATAAAAAAGGATATCGAGTTACACCGGCTGAGGATAGATACCTTATGACTATACTTGCTGTTAATGACAATCCATTTTTTGATGTTTCAAGAATGGAAATAGAAAGGACGGGCTATAGTTATACGGTAGATACTTTGGAGCTGTTCTATAATGAGTACGGTCAGGATTCGAAGCTTTATTTTATCAGCGGTGCCGATGCAGTCTTTGATATATTGACATGGAAAGATGTGGACAGGGTTTTAAGCTACTGTACTTTTATAGCAGCTACCCGGCCCGGCTATCCCGTGGACAAGTTGAATCAAAAACTATCTCAAATAAAAAAACTATATGGAAAAGAAGTTTACCCTATGGAAGTTACAGGCTTAGATATTTCATCTACAGATATACGGATGAGGATTAAGGAAGGTCTTTCCGTAAAATATCTTCTTCCGGAGAGTGTAGAGATATACATAAATAAAAATGGTTTATATAGGTGAAGTAATGTTACTGGATGAATCGTTAATCGAAAAATTAAAAAACAGTCTTGATGCAGAAAGGTTTTTACATTCAGCCGGTGTTA
>JAQWCA010000243.1 GCA_028706065.1 Tepidanaerobacteraceae bacterium | reverse complement strand
TAATAACAAAACCCTATAGAATAGCAAGGGAAGTAGGTAATATAATCAAAAAAGAACAGGACTAAAAGAGGGGGTTACCATGTTAAAAGGAATTGCAGCATCACCCGGAATAGAAATCGGGAAAGCACATGTTATTGAGTCTGAGCAGGTTAATATAAACACTGCGGCAATTGCTAAAGAGGATATAGACAAACATGTAAAAACACTTAAAGAAGCAATTAATGCTTCTAAGTTACAGCTTAAACGAATTAAAGAAAAAGCTGAAAAGGAATTGGGAGCGGATAAAGCTGAAATATTCGGTGCTCACCTCATGGTACTTGAAGATCCGGTCTTTTTAGATGAGATCGAATCTAAAATAAAAAATGAATTAATTAGTGCAGATAATGCAACATCTCAAGTGGTAAAAAATTATGTAGATATTTTCAACAATATGGAAGATGAGTACATGAAAGAACGGGCTGCTGATATAAAAGATGTAGGGGAAAGAATAATAAAAAATATTCTAGGCCTTTCTACAGATGGCTTTATTTTCTCAGAAAAGGTTATTATTGTAGCCAGAGATTTGACGCCTTCAGATACAGCTCAGATGGATAAAGATAAAGTTCTTGCCTTTGCTACCGATATGGGTGGTCGTACCTCCCATACAGCTATAATGGCTCGGTCGCTGGAAATACCGGCCGTGGTGGGTTTAGTGGATGTAACGGGCAAAGTTCAGGATGGCGATATTATTGTCATTGATGGTAACAAAGGAGTTATTTATATAAATCCGGAACAATCTATTTTAAAAGAATATGAAAGATTAAAACAGGATTATACAGAGTATCGAAAGCAATTGAGGGGATTAAAAGACCTGCCTGCCGAAACCAGTGATAAAACTCGACAGGTGGAGCTTTCAGCCAATATTGGAACACCTAAAGACGTTAAAGGTGCCCTTGAAAATGGGGCAGAAGGCGTGGGGTTATATCGAACAGAGTTTTTATACATGGATAGAGATGCCCTTCCATCGGAAGAAGAGCAATTCAACGCCTACAAAGAAGTAATTGAGAAAATGGCTCCAAGGTCTATTATCATAAGAACTCTTGATATCGGTGGAGATAAGAAACTACCCTACCTGGCTATGCCAGATGAACTTAATCCCTTCTTAGGATATAGGGCTATTCGTATGTGCCTTGGTAAGCCACAGATTTTAAAGACACAGCTCCGGGGAATTCTACGGGCAAGTGCCTATGGGAATGCCAAAATCATGTATCCTATGGTGTCAGGCTCTGAAGAAGTTCGTAGGGCTAATGCTATATTGAACGAGGCTAAACAGGAGCTAAAGGCTGAGGGTATTTCTTTTGACGAAAACCTTGAGGTAGGCATAATGGTGGAAATACCATCAGCGGCAGTTACAGCCGATATTCTTGCCAAAGAAGTGGACTTTTTCAGTATTGGAACTAACGATCTCATTCAGTATACCCTTGCGGTAGACCGTATGAATGAGCATATATCCTATCTATACGAACCTCTTCACCCAGCGGTATTACGGCTTATTAAAAACGTCATTGATGCTTCTCACAAAGCTGGAAAGTGGACGGGTATGTGTGGTGAGATGGCCGGAGATACATCAGCAACTGCCATACTTCTGGGCATGGGTCTGGATGAATTCTCTATGAGTGCATCTTCCATACCTCAAGTTAAAAAGATAATCCGTTCCCTCACCTATAAAGAAGCAAGACAAATTGCCCAAAAGGCTCTCTCTATGGATAAGCCGGAAGATATAAGAAACATGGTGGAGCAAGAGATGGCAAAGATAAGATAAATAGGTTACATGGTGGGCGGTCAAAGACCGCCCCTACAAGAAGCAAAACCGATAGAAGCGGTATATATGATAAATGTAAGGGCGACCTGTGGTCGCCCGTTTTCAGTTATAAATTGTAAAAACACCTCGCTTTAGCGAATTTGGATAATATTGTTCGACTGGGACAATATAAAATTGAGGTGAGTTTTATGGCGAAAAAAAATGAAACACCCAACCCCAATGAAAGGCTCAAAGTAGAAGCTGCAATGGAACTAGGACTTTTTGAAAAGGCTCAGCTTTTGGGTTGGGATAAACTGACGGCCCAGGAGACTGGGAAAATTGGTGCATTAGTTAAAAAAATGTTAAAACGCAATATAAATCAAACCACAGATTGATGCAATTTTAAACTTTGCCATAACGTGATGAATGCTCCGGAAATACCAGAAGATATTTGTTTTAAAAATAAATTGGAGTATAATTAACAACAGGTGATACATATGTCGATTTCACAATATGCGTATCAAATGTTATACTCTTATGGATATTATGGGCTTTTTATTATTCTTTTGCTTGAAGGTTTGGGTCTTCCTTTACCTATACAGCTTGCATTTATGGCAACCGTTTATCTTATCCACATTAATGCTATGTCTGTATTGCCGGTGATTGCCATTGCAACTGTGGGGAATTTATCTGGGAATATCCTCGCCTATTATCTGGGCTACTATGGTGGAAAACCTATTTTTGAGAAGATAAAACGGATTCTCAGGATAAAGGATGAAGATATCAATAGGATTAAAAGTTGGTTTGACAAATATGGAAGCCTTACCAATATGGTCAGTCGTTGGATAGGGATTACCAGAACTCCTGCAATATGGGCGGCAGGTCTTTTTAAGATAGACTTTTTTTCCTATGCTTTATTTTCTTTTATTGGGGATTTATTGTGGACTATTTTTTGGGTGGTGTTGTTCACCAGGGCCCACTCCAGTCTAAATTGGTTTTTATCTTTGCCCTTTGAATACAAGGCATTAAGTCTAATATCGCTTTTTTTCATTGTTTATATTTCATGGCGGTGGTTTTTCAAGGTATTTAAGAATAAAAGCACATAAGCATTGTGTTTTACCTTGTGAAAAAAAACAGATAAGTATATAATAATAATCAAGAAATGAATATGTATTTTTTAACAGGTGCCGCAAGGTTAAAAGGGAATCAAGTGAAAGTCTTGAGCGGTCCCGCCACTGTAATCGGGGATAAACTGCTACACCACTGGGAAACCGGGAAGGTGCAGGGAATATGATCCGAGAGCCAGGAAACCTGCCTGTTGATGAAGTACTAGCCTTCGGAAGAAAGGGGGTGTACTGTGACACGGTGACAACCCGGTTTTCCAAAAAGAGGCCGGGTTATTTTAATATGTAAAAAGGGGTAAGAATGAAATGAAGAATCGATTAAAAGTTATATATTTAGTTTTAGTTGTTGTGTTGATTATTTTATTAACAGTTGGCTGTAAAAACGAAGCTAAAATACCGGAACAAGATGACACCAAAAATGTGGCTAATGGGCCATTTCCTATGACATTGACAGATCAAATGGGAAGAGAAGTAACCAATTAAAAGTTACCGGAAAGAATAGTTTCACTGGCACCGAGCAATACGGAAATACTATTTGCCTTAGGCCTTGAAGGTAAAATTATAGGTGTTACCGATTATTGTGATTATCCTGAAG
>JAQWCA010000242.1 GCA_028706065.1 Tepidanaerobacteraceae bacterium | reverse complement strand
TGAAAATTCCCTGGTGTGACAATACGGCAGTGACAACTGTAACCTTTGAAAACGGAAGATTTACTGTGGAACTTGACGGAGATGCTTGCCACCTTGACGATGAAAGCAGCACAATAAAAAATCAGGAGTGGTATGTAGAATATAAAAATAAATTTTTTTCACAAGAGTGAGAGCTAATTTCAATTCGCTGCATTAATCAGAATCATTTATGCAAGTTATTATTGAATTAGCAGTATGAGTTCCTGTTGTGTAAATAGAAAAGGATAGCAAATGGTAATGATTTAATGGTAAACGGCTAAATTTTTTCGGGCTACTGCTAAGAACTACCCGCTACTTTTCTATTTCTACTAAATCGTAATATATAAATGGATACAAAAGGATCAAATTAAAGGGCAAAGCAGACGGAGGTTTTTTATGAGTAAAGCGACAGAAAAATTAATTGAAGGGCTGTTTAAAACAAAGGCAATACGGGTTTGCCCGGCGGACTCTCCTTTTTGGTACACATCAGGGAAAATAGGTCCTTATTATATAAACACTCACTTCCTATACGGTAGTGAGGATAAAGCAAATGCTTTATTAAGCGAAATCGATATTTTTAAAGAAGACAAACCAAACTGTGCGGATAAGCTTATAAACATAATTTTAAACAATTACAATGAAGATTATGTTTTTAAAAACACTATCGACACTCTTGTTGAAGAAATTAAAGAGGCCGTTCCACTAAATTCCTTTGATTATGTTTCGGGGGGCGAAAGACGTGATTGGTTCTTTTCCCTCGCAGCATCTAAACTGTTAGGCAAGCCTCATATTACCGTATTTAAGGATATGGACGCATATATTCATAATAACGGTAAATCAGAAAGGATTAGCTCTCTCGATGGAGCATCAGTGCTGCATATTGCCGACCTTATCACAAGCGCCTCAAGCTACGAAAGGGCATGGGTTCCAGTTATCAGAAAATCAGATGGTATAATGAAACACTCATTTGTAATTATAGATAGAATGCAGGGTGGGGATGAACTTTTAAATAGCTTGAGTGTTAACTCTCATGCCCTGGTTCATATAAGTGAGGATGTCTTTAAGGGAGCTGTTGAAAAGGGATATATTAATAAAGAGCAATATAACATGGTGATTCGTTACATGGAAGATCCGGATAAATTCATGGAGAAATTTTTTAAAGATAATCCTGAGTTTATAAAGAAAGCCTTAGGAAGTGATGAAAGGACAGCTCAGCGTGCTAAGTTATGCTTAGAAAGTGGCTTTTGTCCTAACCCTAAAGGGAAATAGTGTAAAAGTGGAATAGCCATATATGTAAAAATAAAGATATAATACATATTATCAGATCAGCTTTATAGCTGCAAGCGAACAAAAGCTCTCTGCAGCTTGCACCCTTATCGGAATGGAGAAAAAGTTATGCGAATGCCTTTAGAGTTCGAGAAAAAATATCAAAATTTAATGGCACCAAGCGAATATAATGAGTTTATTGAATCATTTACTAAACCTAAAATATCCGGTCTTAGGGTAAATCGACTTAAAATTGACACATTAAAATGGCTTGAAATATCGCCATTTCAACTATCCCCGGTAGCCTGGTCGCGGGATGGCTTTTATTTCGAGAATGACAAAAGACCGGGAGTTCATCCCTTCTATCATGCCGGGCTTTATTATATTCAAGAGCCAAGCGCTATGCTGCCCGCTGAGCGGCTTGACGCAAGACCGGGGGATAAAGTTTTGGATCTTTGTGCAGCTCCCGGAGGGAAAACTGTTAGGCTTGCGGCAGATATGGAGAATCGCGGTTTATTGGTATCAAACGATATAAGCCCTAAAAGAATTAAAGCTCTTGAAAAAAATATTGAATTATACGGTATTACTAATACTGTAATAACTAATGAATCTCCCGAAAATCTGGCAAGAGTATATGGCTGCTTTTTTAATAAAATTTTGCTGGATGTGCCTTGCTCCGGTGAAGGTATGCTCCGAAGAGATTCTGAAGCTATAAAAAGCTGGAAACGTTATAAGTCTTTTGAGTGGCAGGGTCTTCAGAGGATGATATTTGATTATGCCTATCAAATGCTTGCGCCGGGTGGGTCCTTGGTTTACTCAACATGTACATTTAACCCGGAGGAAAATGAACAAAACACAGCGTCCTTTTTAAAAAATTATCCTGATATGTGCTTAAAGGAAATCCCGAAAAACTTTGGTATAGAGCCCGGTCGCCCCGATTGGGCTGATGGTAACCCTGAACTTTTGAAAACAGCACGATTGTGGCCACATAAAGTAAATGGAGAAGGGCATTTTACAGCACATTTTCTGCGAAATGGGGAGGACCGCAAAATTAACTGTGGATCAGAAGACTTTGAATCAGAAAACGTATTTAAATCAGCTACAGAAAAGAATATGCCAAAGAGCTTCTATGATTTTTGTGATGAAATGATAAACACGCCTGTTGTTGGTAATTTGACTCAAAGAGGCGGAGAGATCCATCTGATGCCGCAAGGATATGAAATGAAACATGGGCTCAGAACAGTTAAAACAGGAGTAAATTTGGGTTCTGAAGTGCATCTGAAATTTGAACCATCACATTCATTTATAATGGCAATGAAATGGGATAGCATAAAGAAAGGAAAATCTTTCGAGCGTCAGGATCCTTTACTGCTTAAATATTTGAAAGGCGAAACATTGCCTATTGATGGTGAAAAGGGATATATAGGTCTGGGTGTTGAGAACTATCCATTAGGCTGGGGCAAACTGGAGGAAAATGGGCTGAAGAATTTATATCCTAAGGGATGGAGAAAAAACAGGTAACTCTAATTTTCAAAAACCAGTTTGATGAACTTGATAAAAGGCGAAATAAGCCCCAACCTTATTGTTCAAAAAGAACTTATAAACCGGTTTTTGCAGCTGTTTTGCAGTGTTGAAGAAAATGGAATAATTTTTATCTTGACAATTATATAGTTCTATCATAAAATACATTTGTGTCTTTTTTAGCATAACAGCCACAAAAGGCTATTTTTAAGCCTCGGTGGGTGTAGCTCAGTTGGTTAGAGCGCCAGATTGTGGCTCTGGAGGCCGTGGGTTCGATTCCCACCATTCACCCCACTAACAGTCAGGAAAAAAAGAGGGCGGAGGCTGTGATAAGATCCGGTTTCCGACTTCTGATACTGACTTTTATTTTTGGTTTTTTGTGTTCAGGAATCCAATGGAATGTAAGAGGTATCATGTGGAGCCGAACCAAACCGTACCGAGTTGAATGAATTTACATGAATTTATCGTTGACAAAACGTAACATGCCCTTTATAATAGAGATTGCGTTTTAAAACGGTGGGATGTAGCCAAGTCGGTAAGGCACCAGACTTTGACTCTGGCATTCGTAGGTTCGAGTCCTGCCATCCCAGCCATATATGACCCACTAGCTCAGGCGGTAGAGCACTTGACTTTTAATCAAGGTGTCCGGAGTTCGAATCTCCGGTGGGTCACCAGATATTTCCAGTCTCGAAAGCCTTATGATATGGGGCTTTCTTCTTTTTTGCACTTCTTTTTCATAGGCAAGTTGTTTC
>JAQWCA010000241.1 GCA_028706065.1 Tepidanaerobacteraceae bacterium | reverse complement strand
TCAAAACTCTTTTAATAGTTTCTTCATTAGAGTCATTAAACTCGCTGAAAGACGGAACAATTATATGGAAAGCAGGAAAGCCCAAGAAAGATACATCCCGGATAATTATTTCAAGTTTGTTATCACTCATTAGATTGATTAAATATGTCAACATCTCCTTATTGCTATAAGAACCCGAATCTTTTATCCCCAAAAATTCATAACTATATTTTTCGCTGAAAAAACCGCTCGGATAATATCCGCTTCCATTTGTAGTAATACTCATTAAATTTGAATATGAGTATACTTCATTATTACTATATGAGAACTCTTTCATCCACCATTTTCGATTCTTCAATTCTCTCCCTTGCATCAATTCAGTAAGACACCTTTCAATCGCAATTTCAATAGATGGGTTAGCACCAAATTTAACAATATACGAGCGATTCTTTCTATCCAAAAAGATAATTGCAGCAGCAGGAAATGCTTTTTCTAATGAGCAATCCTTTACAATAACTTTAAAATCGCCTTTACTTTCCAGTTTTTTTATCATTTCATAAATAGCAGGGTATTCCTTCATAATGTATGTATCCGGAATAGTGGGAGGTGTAATCTTATCATGAATTATTTTTAATTGTACAAACCTTTCAATAACTTCAGAAATACCTTGAACCAATGCTTCCTCTATGGTATTTCCCGCACACATTCCATTTGTGCCGTATCTGAATAAAAGCATTATAACTGGAATATATGAGATATTACCTTTTGTTATGTTAAGGTATGGTATGGATGTAAATTGATCAGGTCCTGCAGGGTCTCCAACCATATACCATTTTCTTAGAGTTTCCTTTTTATCCTGGTCTGTGGAAGCTTCAAAAGTTAGAGCCTTTAACCAGCTTTCATTGTTGAATATCATTTCATCTATTCCGACAGACTTCTCATCCGGAGCATAGAAAAAACCACCATGAGTCTTTGCTTTATCACTCATACCTCTGTTGAAGCGCATAAAACAAAGATTTTGAATCCTTTCAATCAGTTCTCCATATGCGCTCGCCAATGCAAATTCATAGGAGGTTCCTTTCCCGTTAGAGAAAATATTAGTTCCAACGACGTTTAAATTTAGTGAATAATAATTTTCTATATCCTGTAACCAATCTTCTTTAACCATAATATCTAGATCAGAAAGAATGTCCCTTATGCGCTTAACTGTCTGCATTGGAGTACGATCTTTTAGCTTAGTAACAAATACAGATTTCATTTTTTAGACTCCTTTACTGATCAAGTTGGGAAAGTCTTGCATGCGCTTCTTTCAGCATTTTTCTTATAGGCAGATTGAATGGACATTTTGACTCGCACAATCCACACTCCGTACATTTCATTGCATTTTGCTCAACATGCCGGTACATCGCCACAGGCCAAGCTTTACTTTTATATTTATGTAAGTACTCATCGAAGCGAAGAATTAGAGGGATATCTATCATGTTGGGGCAGCAGACGCAATACCCGCACCGATGGCAAAATGCGCTGTCTCTCATGCCTATTTTATCCACTTCCTCTACCATCATCTTCAATTGCGATTGAGAAAAAGGTTCAAAGTTAATTCCTGATAATGCATTGCATTCGAGTTCCTCTAAGGTTCTGGAGCCAGCAAGGGCACAAGATATATTGTATGATAAAACAAATTTCAAAAGATTTTGAGCAACCGATTCTGGGTATTGACCAAAATATTGTGCAATTTTATTTTCAGTATCAAGAAAAGCACCTCCGCCAAAAGGTTTCATACCTAAAATCCCCACATCCATTTCATGTGCAAGAGGTATTAGTTCATTTAGCGCTTCTCTCTCAACGATGTTAAACAAAATTTCTATTACATCAAATTCTCCCGTTTTTATAGCTTTGGTTAACACTGCTGGCGAATGCCCCGTTATACCGATATATCGGATTTTTCCTTGCTGTTTAGCAAGCTTTAATGCTTCAAGGGCTCCATTTGAATTCATTACAGCATCAAGCTGCTGGTAACTGTCAATGTGATGTATCTGGTAAATGTCTATATAATCGGTCTTTAAAGTTTTTATACTTATGTCTATATCATTTAAAGCTAATTCTTTTTTTCTTTCTGCTGTTTTAGAGGACAGATAGAACTTATTTCTATATTGCGGAATTATATACCCTGACTTTTCTTCGCTACCAGCATAAGATCTTCCAAGCTCAATAATGTTAATACCCAATTCACAGGAGCGCAAAATTAATTGTGCTACTTGAGTGCTTGACATATTATAAAACTGTAACCCTCCAAGTCCAATTACCGAAACATCCAGATTTGTTTTTCCAAGTCTTCTATATTGCATTCAAACACATCCTTTGCTTAGATACCAGCCTTATCAACTCTTCCTTTTTAAATTTGAGAGGTGAGCACCTTATACCGTCCCGTACATATCCATCGATTGCTACATCCGGAAAAGGACAAGCATCGCCGCCCATACATATAGGTAAAATATCACAATCAATACATTCCTTTCTCTCAAAAGGATTCCATGTATCCCATTTTACAAAATTTTCATTTCTATCATCAAAGGATTGCGTATTAAGTAAGTTTCCTATACACTCCCGTTTATCTCCTATAAGGAGGAAGCATCTGTATACATCTCCTTCAGGCGAGATCCCAAAACTGCTGTTTGAGGTACAAGGGGCAGCGCCATATTGTGGGGTCAGATCAAAACTAAACAAGCGCTCTTCTTTTATAACAACTGGAATTAGTTCGGCTAATTTTTCTGCATATACTTTCCTGTTAAAACCGTGTTTTTTAACAAATTCTGTACATGATGAAGTGTATGATACAATTTGTGCAAACTCAATAGCGACATATTTAGGAATATCATATTCTTTAAGTTCATCCATTAGTTGGGTGATATACTTCATATCAGAATTACTGAAATCAAGGTTAACTCTCAACAAAACCGGGAGTACTTTTGATATTTCTTTTATATTTTTAATAATAACATCATGAGTTCTGCCACCAGTAACAAGGGTTCGTCTTTTATCATGCACTTCGCGCGGACCATCAAGAACAATTTGTGCCATTGATACGCCACAATCTTTAAGTGAATTTGCCATTTCATAATTTAAATTATAACCATTTGAAAATATTGCGGCATCGTAGGATATATCTGCATCCTTTGCAATCTCCATGAATTTTTTAGAAAGACGGATTATAATATCAGGTGCAAGTGAGGGTTCCCCACCTGTCCATAAAACACTGAGTACTTTAGTTTTCTCTGCCTTTTTTCTAACAAATTCTACAAGCGCATTTTGCACTTCTTCGGTCATATCATTGTCTCTACGGTTTGGGTTGAAACAATATTTGCATGAGAAGTTACAGTTATTAGTTGGTGCTATCTCAAGCTTCAGAAAAGATTTTGATTCTTTCACCTTAAAATATTTTCTTTTAAGGGACTCCATTTCATCAAAGCTATCTTCAATTAAAAAACCTCCAAGCTTTAATTGTTTCATAAAATCCTGCATTTCATTCGTATTTATTTCAGGTGAAATGCCTTCATTCGCAAGATTAATAAAGTTCAAATAAT
>JAQWCA010000240.1 GCA_028706065.1 Tepidanaerobacteraceae bacterium | reverse complement strand
ATAGAGCAGAAGCCATGATGAAGGCAGGAGTGATTATGGCAAAGCTTAATTATTTTGCTGAAGGCAAGAAACTTACTGTAACCAAGGACTTAGAAGAGCCGCAATCTGTCAATGCAGGAGACAGCTTTAGGGCCAAGGGGTTTATGAAGCTTCAGTCAGAAAACCTTATAGAAATTGAAATCAAATCCGGAGACATTGATTTTAATCAAATAAGAATTCAATACGAGAATTATAATAAAAATTATGAACAGCTGTTAAAATCACTTGGAGTAAAAAATCTTGAAGAAGCAAAGCTGAACAAGGAGAAATTAGACAACCTGAATAGAGCTTTGGAAACATGCAATTTGCAGAAAAGCCAATATCTTGGAGAATTAAACTATGAAGAATTAAAAGACAAGATAAAAGAATTTGGAGATCTGTCGCTTGTTCGAAGCACTACAGTCATTGAATCCGATATGAATGCTGTAAATAAAGAAAAAATAGAGCTGTTTTCAGAAAAGAAATTATTGGAAAGCAATATTAATAAATGGGTTGCAGAATACAAGGATTTAGACGGGCTGTTCAATAAAACCATAGATATAAAATTAAGACAAAAGGAAATTAAAACCAATATAGACAAATTAGCAGAGATTCCTAAAGAATACAGCTCAGCTGATGAATTCAGGACAATATTAACACAAACCAGAAGCAGCCATGGTAATTTAATAAATACCTTGGCAAGCCAAAAAGAAGAATACTATGAGCGTGAAAAAGAATTGCCCGAATCAACATACGAGGAACTGTCCGAATCACTATTACAAGCAGAAAACCTGTTTGAAAAAAGATTAGAAAAAGGAAAAAGACTGTTAAAGATTCAGGAAAACTTTGAAAACATCAAGCTTAAAATGGATGAAAAGTCATTCGTTCCCGTCATTACTGCTTTTTCCGGTTACTTGAATTTACTGACAGACGGCAGCTATAAAGCTACGGATATAGATGATGATTTTAATTTGAAACTGGAAAACGAAAATGAGACAATTATGCCCCTCAGTCTTTTGTCATCCGGAACATATGATTGTGTGGCATTAGCCTTAAGACTTGCAATAGCAGAATACATATTGGGTGACAACAAGGGATTTTTGATACTTGATGACTGCTTAGTAGACTTGGACCCAAACAGAAAAGAAACAGCAGTAAAACTCATTAGTCAGTTTGCCAAAAAACATCAAGTCATATTTACCACCTGCAGCCCGGATACTGCAAATTTATTAGGCGGATATTTAATAGAGATATAGATTATTGATTCCCATGTCATCCAGAGTGAAACGAAGGATATATCCGAATGAAAAGAGAATTTGATATTAGATTTAGGGAAAAATAGTTATATCCATTTTAGAGTATTACTAAAGAAAGGGAGATGTTAAATTGTCATTAGAATTAGCAATAATCGCACCCTATCCTGAATTGGCAGAAATGGCAAAACAGGTATGTGATGAACTTGAAATAAAAGCCGAAATAGCTGTCGGAGATTTGGACGAAGGAGTAAAATTTGCAAAAAAATTTGTTAAAGGCGGCACTGAAATAATTATAAGCAGGGGCGGTACCGCTACGGCTATAATGGAAAAAGTGGGTGAACCCGTTATAGAAATTATGGTAAGTCCCTATGACATAATAAGAGCCGTTGCAAGTGCAAAAAAGATTGGTAATTATATTGGGATAGTAGGATTTAAAAATGTCATATACGGGAGTGAAAGTCTGGGTGAAATTTTAGACGTCAAAATCAAAGGACTTGAAATAAAAGACGAATCCGAAGTGTTGGACGTTATCGAAAAGGCTAAAAATGATAATATCCAAGTAATAGTTGGTGATGCAGTTTCCGTTCGCTATAGTAAAAAACAGGGATTGAAATCAATACTTGTATACTCCGGCAAAGAATCCGTAAGTATGGCATTAAGAGAGGCAAAAGAACTGGCATCAGTTCGTCGAAAAGAAAGGACAAGGGCTGAACAGTTTAAAGCAATATTAGACTTTACATATGAAGGGATTATTGCAACTGACTCAGAGGGTATTGTCTCCTTAGTTAATCCTGCCGCAGAAAAAATCTTGGGCAAGGTTAAAACTTCAATGATTGGACAAACAGCTGACCACATATTGCCTAGCATTGCCTTAGGAAGAGTACAAGAAAAGGGTAAACCGCTGTTGGGCGAACCTCATAGAGTAGGCAACAGGATGATAGTACACAATTTAATCCCTTTAAATATAAACAACAAAGTTGAAGGAACAGTAATAACATTTCAAGAAGCAAGTCACGTTCAAGCCATTGAAACAAGAGTGAGAAGGGAGCTTTATTTAAAAGGACATGTTGCTCAATATACTTTTGAAGATATCTTAACGGATAGCTTTATTATGAAAAAAGTAATTAAGCAAGCAAAGCAATTTGCCAAGGCTGATACAACGGCAGTGATTACAGGGGAGACCGGTACAGGAAAAGAAATGTTTGCGCAAAGTATACATAATGACAGTAATCGTAAAAATGGGTTGTTTGTTGCTGTTAATTGTGCTTCTGTTCCGGAGAATCTTTTGGAAAGTGAGTTGTTTGGGTATGAAGAGGGTGCTTTCACCGGGGCAAGACGTGGTGGTAAAAAAGGGTTATTTGAGTTGGCTCATGAAGGTACGTTATTTCTTGATGAAATCGGTGAACTTTCAATTAAATTGCAGGCACGTTTATTACGTGTTCTTCAGGAGAAAGCCATCATAAGGGTTGGAGGAGATACAGTGGTTCCGGTAAATGTTCGCATTATTGCCGCAACTCATCGCAATTTAGAGGAAGCTGTATCCAAAGGGCTGTTTCGACAGGATCTGTATTATAGATTGAATGTACTTAGGTTATCACTGCCTACTTTGCGCGAAAGGTTGGATGATATACCACTTTTAATAGATGAATTGCTAAAGAAAATATGTAAAAGAACCTGTAAACCTCGACCAATTTTTGGTAATAAGGTATTAAGCAGATTTGGCTCGTACGATTGGCCCGGCAATGTAAGGGAGCTTGAAAACATTCTAGAGAGGCTCGTAGCATTAAAAGATGGTACAGAAGTTCAACTAGAAGATATCGATGAAATAAAAAAGCTGGAAAAGCAAGAGATATTGAGTAAAGAAGTTTATAAAGACAAAAAAGTAGAATTGAAAGGTACGCTAGAAGATATGGAAAGGGAAATAATCTCCATTACCTTAAACCTTGCAAATCAAGACAAAGAGATAGCTTGTAATTTACTTGGTATAAGTCAGACCACATTATGGAGAAGGCTTAAAAAATGGAATATTCCAGATTGAAATTCATTTCATTATGAAATATGTGTATTATAGAGTATTTTTAGCTGTAATTATATATCCTGATAATGGATTGAAAATTTCATTTTGAAAAATGATTATTAATAAGTTATGTATTTGTTTTAATGTAAAGAATAAAAAATAAGGAATAAATTTATTTTAGAACCAGCAATTGCTTACTTTTATGGCAGTTGCTTTTTTATATTTAAAACATGGCATAGATTTTGCTGGGTAATAAACAATGAAAGATATAATATAATAAGCTTTAAATATATTAAATATGAAATG
>JAQWCA010000239.1 GCA_028706065.1 Tepidanaerobacteraceae bacterium | reverse complement strand
ATAAGCAGATAGCAAGATTTGAGAGAGAAAAGGCATTTTTGACATAAATTCCGTGACATTGATATTTTTTAGAAAAAAAAGAATAACATAAAATTATAATATATGTTATAGTGAGGGTAGAGGGGAATTTATGCCCAATAATGTATTCTGTATACAAAAGCATTATATTATGTATGCAGTATACCTTGATCAAATTTGCACTGATGTGTAATTGTATACAGGGAAACTAGCGTGCAAAAATACGAAATATTCTGCATACAATATCCACAAAATAAAAATTATAAATTCTATGAGGTGATACTAAAGTGCAATCAAAAGGAAAAAAGACCATAGTACTGGGTGTTATTGGCTCCGATGTCCATGCAGTAGGTATAAGAATTCTTGAAGAAGCCTTTACTGAAGCAGGGTTTAATGTGGTGAATATCGGGGTTTTATCACCACAGGAAGACTTTATCAGTGCTGCTGTGGAAACCGATGCTGATGCAATTTTAGTTTCCTCGCTTTATGGTCATGGAGAGCTGGATTGTAAAGGATTTAAGGAAAAGTGCATAGAGGCGGGTTTGGATGATGTGTTTTTATATGTTGGTGGCAATCTAGTTGTAGGAAAACAAAATTGGGAATCTACCAAAAAGAAATTTTTAAACATGGGGTTTGACAGAGTTTACCCTCCGGGAACCTTACCTGCCATGCCAATTAAAGATTTGAAACAAGATTTAGGCATAAAATAAATATATTTTATTGTTTATGAAGAGGTGAAACCATGGAATTAGCGTTGCTGATAGATATAGGAAGCACTTATACAAAAGCAACGGCTGTTGATCTGGAAACGGTTCAGTTAAAAGCTAAAGCTAAAGCAGCGACAACAGTAGATGAAGATGTAAACATCGGAGTGAGGAAGGTCTTAAGAGAGCTAAAGGCTATGGGAGTAAATCCGGATAAAGCAGAACTTAAGCTGGCGTGTAGCAGTGCAGCCGGTGGCCTAAAAATGGTAGCCTTAGGGCTTGTTCCTGACTTAACCGCTGAAGCTGCAAAAAGGGCTGCCTTGGGCGCCGGGGCAAAGGTGGGTCAGGTGTTTTGTTATGAGTTGACTGATACTGAATTACAGCAAATCACAAGATATTCACCGGATATAATCCTGCTGGCCGGAGGCACTGATGGCGGCAATAAAGATGTTATAATTCACAATTCCAGAAAACTGACTGAATTAAATCTGAACGTTCCTATCATAGTAGCCGGAAATAAAGTGGCTGCTTCTACCGTTAAAAAAATACTTCTATCGGCTCATAAGGAAGTCTATATAACTGAAAATGTAATGCCACAGTTGGAATGTTTGAACATTGAGCCTGTAAGAAAGACCATACGGGATGTATTTTTGGCCAAAATAATTTATGCTAAGGGCCTTTCCAAGATAAGTCAGTATACAGGTAATGCCATTATGCCCACACCCTCGGCAGTAATGAAAGCGGCGGAACTTTTAGTTCGGGGAACCGACAGTCAAGAGGGACTGGGGGAAATTATGACAGTCGATATAGGTGGAGCTACAACAGATATTGATTCTATAGCAATAGGAGCGCCGACAAAAGCCGGAGTAACCTTAAGAGGATTGAAAGAGCCTTTTGTAAAGAGAACCGTGGAAGGAGATTTGGGGATGCGATATAGTGCTTCTTCTCTGGTGGAAGAGGTAGGAACCCAAAATATGCTAAATTATGTTCCAGATGAGATTCAAGAGCAAGAGATACTTAGATATGTGGAGAAGGTCAGTGAGGATGTTGATTACATACCTGACAATGAAATAAGGAAAGAAATGGATTGGGCAATTGCTAAGGCAGCTACAGAACTTGCAATCAAAAGACATGTAGGGCGTATTGAAACGGTATACGGGCCCTTAGGGACAACTTATGTTCAATATGGCAAAGATTTGACACAATTGGATTTGATGATAGGTACCGGGGGAGTTTTGACTCATAGTGATAATCCCGGTGAAATCTTAAGATGTGGAACATATGATTCTAAATACCCAGAGGTGTTAGCTCCTAAAGAGCCCGAGCTTTGGCTGGATAAAGACTATATTTTATCCTCTGTGGGGTTGTTGGCTGAGATTACGCCGGACAAGGCTTTAACCCTGGCAAAAAAACATCTGAAAAAGATCTAATGTCGAGGAGGTAAACCATGGAAATTAAAAATCAAAAATGGAGCCTGAAAAAATTTAACGAAATAAGACAAGAGGTTTTAAATCAGTGGCCTACAGGCAGTGAAGTGAATTTAAATGAGACCTTTAAATATCATCAAAATCTGCCAAAAAGCCAAGTGATGACCAACAAATTACGACAGGCTAAAGCTAAAGGTATTACACTAATTCAACCTAGGGCTGGTGTAGCGTTAATTGGTGAACACATAGAGTTATTGAAATTTCTAAGACAACATGGTAAAGCCGATTTACTGCCTACAACTATAGATAGTTATACCCGGCAAAACAGATACAGGGAAGCTGAAAACGGGATAAAGGAAAGTAAAAAATCGGGCCGATCACTTTTAAATGGATTTCCGGCGGTAAACTACGGAGCCCGAAAATGTAGAGAAGTGGTTGAATCATTGGACTGTCCCCTTCAGGTAAGACACGGTACTCCTGATGCTCGGCTGCTGGCTGAGATTACTTTAGCGGGAGGTTTTACGGATTTTGAGGGTGGAGGGATATCATATAATGTTCCATATGCCAAAAAAGTTTCCATTGAGCAGACGGTCTATGACTGGCAGTATGTGGATAGATTGGTAGGCCTTTATGAAGACAATGGAATTTCAATAAATCGAGAACCCTTCGGCCCTTTGACCGGGACTTTGGTGCCGCCTTGTATATCCCATAGCATAGGTATTATTGAAGGGCTCTTGGCCGCTGAACAAGGTGTCCGAAATATTACCCTGGGATATGGGCAATGTGGAAATTTAATCCAGGATGTAGCAGCCATACAGACTTTAAAGGAATTGGCAAAGGAGTATTTGGCGGATTATGATGTTATGTTGACCACAGTTTTTCATCAGTGGATGGGCGGGTTTCCTCAGGACGAAGCCCAGGCTTTTGGAGTCATATCTTGGGGTGCTGCTGCTGCAGCTCTCGGCAAAGCCACAAAAGTAATCGTGAAAACTCCCCACGAGGCCTTGGGAGTGCCTACAAAAGAAGCCAATGCTCAAGGCTTGCGGGCGACAAAACAGGTAATTAATATGTTAAAAGATCAGAAGATGCCTTCATGTGATGAACTGGAAAGAGAAAAAGACATCATTAAAAAAGAAACAACACTTATTTTAAATAGGATATATGAATTAGGTGAAGGTGATTGGGCCAAAGGTGCCGTCAGAGGTTTTGAAAGCGGCATAGTAGATGTTCCCTTTGCCCCTAGTCGATTTAATGCCGGCAAAATTTTACCGGCTAGAGATAACAATGGAGCCGTGCGCTTTCTTAACTTCGGTTTACTGCCTTTTAATCAGGAGATAAAGCAATTTCATCAGGAAAAATTGATTAAAAGGGGCAAGGCCGAAAACAGGGAAGTGAGTTTTCAGATGGTTGTAGATGATATTTATGCCATTGGGCAAGGCATGTTAGTGGGAAGGCCAAATTC
>JAQWCA010000238.1 GCA_028706065.1 Tepidanaerobacteraceae bacterium | reverse complement strand
ATCATTTTGGGAAAGGCTCATTCTCATACCCATTTGATGGCCCATCATGCCCATCCTTCGACCCCGGTTTTTTCCCATGAGAGAAGTTTCTTCCACTAATGCCTTAACACCGCCCCAGCCCTCTTGGGAATACGCTTCTCCCAGAAGGCCGCCAACCTCCCATCCCATCTGTATTCTGTTTTCCTTTGTGTATTCATTGAAAGCCCTGTCAGTAAGATTATAAAACAGAAGTATTGAAAGGCCTGCCGTTAAAAGAGCGGTCACTGTAAGGCCTGCGGTTATTCGATATCCGATGCTGCGTTTTCTCATCATATACCCCCCATTTTATATCCCATGCCGTACACGGTCTTAATATAATAGGGGCTTGCCGGATTATCGCCAAGTTTTTTTCTCAAATTGCTTATATGGGTATCGAGGGACCTATCATAACCCTCATAATAATCCCCTAGAACATCTTCCAGTATTTGAAGACGGGAGTAGACAACACCGGGGCTGGACATGAGAAGAACCAGAATCTTGTATTCAGTGGGGGTCAGTGCCAAGAGGTTATCATTCACAGTGACGGTTTTTTTCCGCAAGTCCAGTTTTATGTCTTCAAAAACCAGAACATCCTCTTTGAAATTATCTGCTGTGCTTGAGTCGGTGCCTTGCCGGTCAAGGCGCCGAAGCACCACCCTTATGCGAGCAGTAAGCTCCCTCAGGCTGAAAGGCTTTGTAATATAATCATCAGCTCCAAGCTCCAGCCCCAAAAGCTTATCCACTTCGTCAGTTTTGGCGGTAAGCATTATGACCGGAGTTTTTGAAACAGAGCAAATTCGCCTGCAAACATCATAGCCGCTCATATCCGGCATCATCAGATCAAGAACGACCAAATCCGGTTTTTCCGACTCAAAAAGTTTCAGAGCCTCATTTCCACTGTCGGCGGTAAAGACTTCAAAGCCTTCTTTTTCCAGATAGTTTTTAACCAGATTTACAATTTTCTCCTCATCATCGACGACCAGAATCCTATTTTTATTCATGCTAATACTCCCTTGACATATTACAGGATTGACAAAATAAATAATCATCCTTTAAAAAAAGTATAACCTTAAAAAAATGATAATTCAACACTATGATACTTGGGTTCTAAAAACCCTTTTCAATTGTTTGCCCACCGCTGCATTTTGGCACATAACTTGCTTTAATATTAGACTTAGAGGTAATGAGTTAGGTCTAACCCTAGTGTGTTAAATTTTTACCGAAAACTGCTGACCACAGTTATAGAGAAGCCACTGGAATTCTCTCTATATCAATTACAGAGCTTCCCGGTGGCTTTCGCTTTTATCTAAACTTTAAATACCTTGACTGATTCAGCGAGTTTCCCGATCATATCGTTAAGTTCCTGTATGGATGCCGTTACCTCCTCTATTGAGGATGACTGTTCTTCAGTTGATGCACTTACTTCTTGTGATCCTGCAGCAGATTCTTGGGTTATGGCTGATATGTTCTCAGCAGCCTTTAGTACGTTTTCCTCTGCTTCCTCCAGTTTGGAAATATCTTTATTTAAAGCCTCAATCTGTGTAATTGTATCATCTGCCGATGCCTTTATAGCATCAAATACATTGACTGTTTCGTCTACGGACAAGTTGACTTCTTCCACTAATTTACCTGCGTCTACTATAGTTTTCTGAGCTTGTGAGATAACTGTGATAATATCATTGATAATAATTTGTATATCCTTGGTAGCAACTGCTGATTCCTCTGCCAATTTTCTTACTTCATCAGCCACAACGGCAAATCCTCTGCCTGCATCTCCGGCTCTTGCCGCTTCAATGGCTGCGTTTAACGCAAGTAGGTTGGTCTGGTCTGCAATTGAATTTATAGTTTCTATTATTTTACTAATTGATTCTGATTTTTCGGATACGGCTTCTATGCTTTTTCCTACTTCCATAGATGCTTGTGCATTTTTTTCGAACTTTTCTTTGACTTGTGCTACTGTTTTCATCCCGGTTTCATTTTTTTGTTTCATGATTTGGGTGCTTTCAGATGCTTTTTTAAATATCGTAACCATATCTTGTATCTTTTCTTCCAAAATATGTGCCATATTTACAACTTCTTCCGCTTCTTGCGCCTGTTCACCGGCACCACTGGCAATTTGCTGTATTGTTGCGGATATTTCTTCACTTGCCGCTGCTACTTCTTGAACTGATGTAAGTATGGTTTCTGACGACTTTTCCGAGTTTGATGCAATCTCTTGTATTTTTCTTATAAACCATTTTATATTATTTATAGAAGTATTGAGTGCGCTAACGGTGGAGCCGAATTCGTCGGTGCGATTTGAAGCAAGTTCCATTGACAGATCACCTTTAGAAATCTGTTTTGTATATTGCTCTATTTTTTCCAGAGGTTGTTTTATGGTTCTTGAAAGAAAGAAGCTAAATAAAAGTCCGCATAGAATAAAGAAGGCGGTTGTCACTATGGATTTTCCTCTAAGGGCTATAATTCCGCTAAAAAGTTCGTCTCTTTCTTGCTCCAATACAACAGACCAGTCTGTTCCTGCCACAGGAGCAAAAGCAACATATTTATCCTTTCCCCTGAAATAGTGTTCTCCTATTCCCGTTTCTCCTTTTACTATGATTTCGGTTATTTCGGCTAACTTTTTGAGTTCGGGGTTATTTGCTGCATCTTCCAATACATTATATTTTTCTTGGACAAAACTAGTGTCCGGATGTCCAATAACCGTACTTTCCTTGTTTAATATGTAAGCATAACCTGTTTCGCCTACTTTAATACTTCCTATAACATAACTTAATACATTGCCGTCGGCAATACCGGAAAGCACGCCTACAATCTGCCCACTTGGATCTTTTATAGGGGTTACCACTTGTACAATCATTTCACCCTTGCTTAAATAGGGTTCTACTACATCGGTGGTACCTTGCAATGCTTTTGTAAAATATTCTTGACCTTTTACATTGACTGTTTCTCCGTCTGTGAAAATAGCATTACCTGTTGTATCGATGACCCCGAATTTTTTGTATCCCATTCTCTTGGCTTCGGAAGTGAGAGCGGGATTTTGAATTTCCCAATCCATTGATATTACATCCGGCCTTGTGGCTACACCTTCAATCTCTGTTATGTAATCTTCAACTTTTTCGGTTACCATAGCTGCATTATCTATGGCTCTGCTTTGTAAAAAATTCCTTATGTTCTCATTTAAAGTTTTTGATGCGCTAGTGTATGCTATAATGCCTAGAACGCTGCAAATAAGTATGTTCAGTGCGGCAATTGCCGCGGCAATCTTAAAGCCTATGCTTCTGTAAATTAGCTTCTTTTTCGATGTGGGCTTTTTCTTGTCTTCATTACTCATCAATGTCATCTCCTCTTTTAATGTAAAATGGTTAATATCAAGTAAAACCCTTCTATCCCTCAATATATTCTTTTGTCACTGACGAGAAAACCGGGAACAATATTTAGAAAATGTTTTTTAATGAGGGAACAGTGAGAAATACATAAATTTTTTATCTAGTGTTCATATTTGACATAGTTCGATAAATTCCTCCTAAATTTAACAATATTTTATTAAAATTTTACATGAACGGAAAGAATTTCAAGGGTTTTGTCGAACATATA
>JAQWCA010000237.1 GCA_028706065.1 Tepidanaerobacteraceae bacterium | reverse complement strand
CGCACTGTAACACCATTGGGATAGACTATCTCGAGAACATTCCCCGGGGTGGGGTCAACATGCTCCGGAACCGGTTGATGATGGACAACTTCCTTACTTGTCGGCGATGGATTGGAACCTGAAAAGACAATCGGGATGAAACCTGATTCACGCCCTGTTCTATAGTCATGTTCCTGCAATCTTTTCTGCCAGTAATAAAATTTGGATTCCACGATCGACTCGTTCCGGTAGAACTCTTTTATACGAAGCCCGCTGGTCTGGTAACGTTCATAAACTTCTTCAAACTGCTGTAATGTCCACATATAATTTTTGCGGGCAAATATAGCATGGATCAAAAATTAAAATAGGACGGGGTTTACCGAATGCTTACGGAAGAACAAACGAATCAGCTTGACTGTGCCCGTAGGAATCTCCATACTCATTTTCGTGAGGGAGATGAGCTTAATATTGTGAAGAGATATGAAGCTTATAAAGAACTAAATCAAGTATCTGAGTTAAAAAGATCAATCGATTTTCTTCATCTTTGTAAAAAAATTGAGGATTACACTATGTCAGTCATGAGTCGAATTGAGAGGAAACAGCAGCAAGAATCAAAAGAATGGAATGATTCCTATCATACAAAGTTTAATGATATGAAAGATAGAATTATAAATTCTAAAACACCTCAGGATACGAAAATAAAGATTATCACAATGCTTGAAAGGATGGAAAAGAAGTTAACTGATCTCTTTGATCTTAAATAAAAATAACCATTCAAATAATGAATTTACAAAAAAACATTCCATGGCGTTCATTTATTCCTAAAATTTTTACATTAGATGCCTATTGATCGGAATGATATTAAAACTAAGATTTTGCTATTTTGGGGGGATATAAATTATTTTGCTGTTGAAGCCGAGGCATCCTCTTCAGTATTGTTTGTATCGTCGGTTGATTTCAAGAAAGCCTCAATATTGATGATGGGAAGAGGATAATCTGATAAACAGGTTCCAGTAGTTTTTGCAACTAAATAACCTCTTAATGATCCAATAGAAACATTCAATAAAATGGGAAGAATATTAAACTTATCTTCAAGTCCTCCTTCCTGAAAGGAGAAATATTGTTTCAGATCATCGAACTCAAACAAATTAGAGGTACTTAGTTCCAATACCTTTTTTTTTATTGAATTTATCGCTGGATCTTCTCCATCTTGTTTGGGAAGATGATGGTATCGAACCACAGTCTTGACCTCAAAAAAATTCCCCTCCACGTTATCGGGTAAATTAAAACCGACTTCTACATTAAAATTTGCACGTGATGTATCAATATCCTCACTTTTTAATAGCGGAAGATCTATAAAGAAACCGGTCTCATATATCTTTGATATTCTGACTTTAACTTCTTTATTATCTTTTTTCTCTGTTTCCATTTTATTTTTTGCAGCCATGATTATTGGGGCATGAGATTAAAATCAAAATTTCTTTTGATAATAGGATTATGCTTCTGCGTCTGCTGATCTTTATGTGGAATAGTTAAAAAATCGCTCGTATTTACTTTGAGAATTTCTCCTTCAGTTTGTTTCTCTTTTTCAATATCAAAAATAGAAACATTCAGTGCTCTTTCAATTTTAGCAATGCTTCTGATTGTAAAATTGTGGGTACCAGTCATCCATTTGCTTATTTCTGATTCTTTTTTCCCAAGTAAATCAGCAAGATCTTTTTGGGTCATTCCCTTTAATTGCAGGATCTCCGAAATTTTATCAACAATGTAAAAGGAGAGGTCTATTTCTCGTTTAATATAAGCCGGCGTTTCCTGGCGAATGGACTCTAATATATCGTTTTTTTTCATATTCCACTATTGCTCTTTAAAATAGAAAGATAAATCCCCATGCAACTCATTATGTTCTAACTTTACAACATCTGTTTCAATTTTTAGTTGTAGGATAAAAGATAATTGAGCCAAATGTTCGACACATTCATTCAATGCAGGATCCACATTGTAAGTCTTTGTTTTTTTATGTCCTCCGTTTCCCAGTATAAGAATATTGTCAGATAATCGAATCGCATATAAACGAAGTTTGTTGGTTTCGACCGGAATAGCCTTTATTTTTTGAGCAGGCTTACCTTCAGGTCTAAAATACCTTTCCAGAACTCCATTTTCCTTAATTTTTCAACATAATAAAGAATCCTTTGAACGTCGTGTATGAAAGAGGAGATCCCACTATACTTTTGAATAAATTTCATAAACTCATTCTCCTCATCGTCATCGAAAAGAATCGAGTATATCGTTACTTTCTCAGTTTGCTCTACGATTTCAAGTGTAAAATATTTCTTCTCCTTCACTTTTAAGTTAAGTACCGCAAAGGTACATATTTTTCGGTTGAACAAAAGTATTTACAGATATTATTTCAGCAAATGTAACTTTTTTTATTATACGCCACAAATGGATGAATTAAAATCGGTTGGATTGTTAATCTTCTCCTTTAATTCTGAAAAGTTGTTTCTTACAATGTGTAGGCTGGGAAAATTCTCTATTTGCCTCTTATTTCGTCCGCGTAAAACTGTAGGTGTCACTGTAAGGGTCAGTCAAAATCAATGTGTTCCCTGCTATTTCAAATGTAAAAGTATTGCCCTCGGAAGTGAATGTGCCGGTCTGTAACGACGAATTAAAGGTGTAGCTGAAGGTCACGGATACAGAACTTACTGTGAATGTGGCCTGTATTTGAGAAATTACCTTGACAAGCACAGCTCCATCAAAATAATCTGGCATGGTTCCAGTCCACTCGGTCCCTGCCAATGATTTTAATTCGTCAGTTGATGTCTGATCTTCTTTCTCGCATGCAAACAATACCGCTAATAGCGTGAATAAAATTACTTTTTTCATTTGGCTTCTTGTTTTATGATAAATAATGATTCAAAATATGCTTTGATATATTGAATATCACAAAAGAATCCATAAATATTGACAACTTATGTCATCCGTCTGATTAATTTTGTCTGAATTGAGCAGACAGTCTGTTCTACTCAGTAAATTATTCATTTTTTTTACCAAACAACTAATCCTCATTTTCTCCCATATTGACAATAACCGGCTGTAACATTTTATTTCGTTAGTACCACTCACCTTAAAATAAACAGCAATAAATGCAACATATTTATTAGTTTTGCGTCTATAAAATAGATGCAAAATTATTCTTATGAAACGAATTGTCTTTTCAATACTATTCATTATCCCTTTTCTCGCAGGGTGTGAAAAGGAAGATAGTCAGGATCTGCAGCTGCTACATATTAGAGAAGTTGCCTGGAACTCACTGAGTAGCCAGCAGAGAGCATCTGTGATCTCGGACTGGAACAAAGCACTTGTTTCAGAAACAAGGTATGAGGAAAAAACTGCTTATTCCGTAACCTTCCATACCAAAGATGATGCATTACTGGGTCCTATAATTGTCTATGTCGATGCAACAACCTACGTTGTTCTGGGATATGGTTTGAGAATGTAGTATATTCACCCGCAACAAATCCTATTATTCTCCTGATTTATTAGGAGTATAAAGGTTAACCGCATTATTCTGCGTATAAAAAAATTTGTCCGGCCCGATGTACATACAGCGGGTCCGGACAAATAAACGAATTCATGAT
>JAQWCA010000236.1 GCA_028706065.1 Tepidanaerobacteraceae bacterium | reverse complement strand
ATATCTATAAATGTTAAATCAAAATCAGGGACAACTACAGAGCCGGCAATTGTTTTTAGAGTATTAAAGGAATATATGGAAGACAAATATGGCAGCAGTGAAGCTAGTAAAAGAATATATGTAACTAGAGATAAAAGTAAAGGTGCATTGAAGGCATTGGCTGATCAAGAAGGATATGAAACCTTTGTAATACCCGATAATATTGGTGGAAGATATTCAGTACTTGCACCTGTTGGATTACTTCCTATGGCAGTGGCCGGAATAGATATAGATGAGGTTATGAAGGGCGGGCAAGCA
The DNA here is from genome assembly GCA_028706065.1 of Tepidanaerobacteraceae bacterium. GTDB lineage: Bacteria > Bacillota > Thermosediminibacteria > Thermosediminibacterales > Tepidanaerobacteraceae > JAQWCA01. The sequence continues at coordinate 3,334 of JAQWCA010000236.1, read as the reverse complement.
GCAGCTAAGGATTTAACTACTGATGATCTTGAGTATAATTTTGCATATCAATATGCAGCTATAAGGAATGTATTATATTCTAAAGGGAAAACAACTGAGATAATGGTAAGTTATGAGCCAAATTTACTTTACTTCGGAGAATGGTATAAGCAACTTTTCGGAGAATCTGAAGGGAAGGACGGGAAGGGAATATTTCCTACAGCCTTAAATTTTACAACTGATTTACACTCAATGGGTCAATATATACAAGATGGTAGAAAAGACATATTTGAAACTGTACTGGACGTAGCAAAATCCAGAGATGAAATTATAATTAAAGAAAATGAAGATGATATGGATGGCTTAAACTATATAAGTGGAAGAACATTAGACTTTGTAAATAAGAAGGCTATGGAAGGAAGTATTTCAGCTCATGTAGATGGGGGAGTTCCTAACCTCGTTGTCAACATTCCGGAAGTTTCCCCTTATTATTTTGGATATTTAGTATATTTCTTTGAAAAGGCCTGTGGAATGAGTGGCTACTTATTAGGTGTAAATCCCTTTGATCAGCCTGGAGTTGAAGCATATAAAACTAATATGTTTAGACTCTTAGGAAAACCAGGGTATTAAAACTTTTGAACGGGGTTGTTATTTGTTAGCCTTAGAAAGAAGGTAGGCCCATTTGGAATGAAGAACACTACTATTTCCTTTATAAAAATCCTGGTGCCTTCACTGGGGATGGGGCTTACGGCTTATCTTACGTATGATACTTTACTTTCACATATCAGTAGGAACTTATCTTTGATTATTTCAATATGTATAGGTGCAGTGGTGTATTTTGTGATTGTTTATTTCATCAGTATTATTTAACTCTCTTTATTAGGATTAGGAAATAAGGGGTCAGGCTTGAAATATTCACGAAAACAACCTCATCCTCTTGACATTTGTGCTATTAACAATTACAATAATAGCACAAGCGTCAAGGAGGGTGGCGAGACAATGACTGGAACAAATAAATTAAAAAGAATTATTGAGGAGCATGGTGGCATTATTACCACCAGCTTAGTTGAAAAAAATAATATCCACCGTGAATATTTAGGCATTTTAGTTAAGGAAGGGGAATTAGATCGAGTTAGCTATGGGGTTTATGCCACTCCTGATGTTTGGGAAGATTTTCTGTTAATTAATCAATTAAAAAGGACTAAGATGATTTACTCTCATGAAACAGCACTATACCTTCATGATTTAACTGATAGAGATCCAGTTCAATATGTTGTAACTGTACCCCAAGGTTATAATCCTGCTAGATTAAAAAAAGAGGGCTTGATTGTTCATACCATTAAAAAGGAATGGTTTAAACTAGGTGTATGCACAAAAAAGACCACTTTTGGCAATGAAGTCAGAACTTATAACATGGAAAGAACTATTTGTGATATTTTACGAGATAGAAACAATCAAGACCCTGCTATCGTAAATGATGCTCTTAAAAGATATTTTAACAGGAAAGAAAAGGATTTAAATAAATTAATGAAATATGCTGGTGAATTAAGAATAGAAACTGTTCTTCGTACTTACTTGGAGGTGCTACTATGAAGTCATCTACACAATTAAAAGCTTTAATTAGAAATCTATCAAGGGACAAAGGAGTTAACGCAGAAATTCTTCTTAGAAATTTTATGCTTGAAAGATTGCTAGAAAGAATCTCTTTATCTAAGTATAAGAACCAGTTTATATTAAAAGGCGGTATGCTTATTGCTGCAATTGTAGGAATCGATGCTCGGTCAACCATGGATATGGATGCTACCATAAAAGGTTTAACTTTAACTGAGGAAAAACTAGAAGAAGTTTTTAATGAAATTTTATTTGTTCCAGTAGATGATGGTGTGCAGATGAGCTTATCTAAACTAGAAAATATTAGAGACGAGTCTGAATATCCGGGGATTAGGGTTTCTATTGAGTCAATATTTGATAAAACTAGGCAAACCATGAAAGTTGACATTACTGCAGGAGATAAAATAACTCCAAGAGCCATTGAATATAAGTTTCAATTATTATTAGAAGACAGGACTATATCTGTTCTTGCTTATAATCTAGAAACAGTATTTGCAGAAAAACTTGAAACCATTTTATCAAGAGGAACTACAACTACAAGGATGCGTGACTACTATGATATTTATATTTTAATGGAGCTACATGAATCTGAACTAGATGATGATTTATTGACAGAAGCATTCATAGAAACATCTAAGCATAGAGGAAGTCTTGACAATATTAAAAATAATAGTTTTGAGTACATCAAAATGATAGAATCATCAGAAATTCTGCTAAATTTATGGGAGAGATATCGTTCTAAAAATGAATATGCATCAGATATTAGCTGGATTGACGCCCTTAATAGTATGGAAAAAGCATTTAATAAGATCCATTTATCTTGACAAGTGAGCAGTAGAGAAGTAAGGGGTCAGGCTTGAAATATTTACTTATTTTCAGCGTCTCAAAAACCTGTATATTTGATTTGCCACACAATGCCAGGTTTTACATCCTTTGTAGCCTGGATATTAAAACATTTCTATAAAGAACAACTAATCAAAGAAAGCCAGGAAGTCGGGAAGAATAATTGGGGACGGGTACAAATTATCAATAGCCGCTATAGCGGGCGGGAACCCCGCTGGCAAGAGCCTTTTTTTCTACAATAAAAACCCCATGATCAATGCTGCTATAGTTATGATTATGAATATTATGCCAAGAAGTAGCCAAGAAATTAAAGCAAGCAGAGGTTCAAAATGATCATTTTAGAATGAGAAGAATTAAAGGAGGCCCATACCAAATGAGGGGCAGTATAATTCCGAAAAAACCACTTTCTCCATCGGCATCGGCAAAGCAGCTCATGCTAAGCTTCAACTCAAGGTGAATGATGTGATCTCAGGCGAGTGTCTAACAGTCCCTGATCCTGACATGGAACCAGTCGATTATTAACAAGGTGTCCAAGCTCAAGAAACTCCAAGAAGGAGAACCAGGCAGCCCATCAACACCATGGGAGATCACTCCACCGGAGCTAGAAGTTTACAGAGAACGTGGTCATCGTAGACTGGCTGCTAGGACTTATGATACTAAGTGTTTATCTTGTGTATGGGGAGCTAGGATGCCATTCAAAACAGAAGGTTGAAGGCCGGAATGGGATGGTGTACGTGGAAGAGGACTGGGTTGATAAACACTTTTTATGCTGATTATGAAGATAATATTGATTTTAATTTGAGAGAGGCTGAATATTTATAGTAGTAGTACACAAAACTATTTACATTTTTGTTTAACCATAATTTACTTTTCTATCTTTAAGTGCGGTGGTAGTATGAGA
>JAQWCA010000235.1 GCA_028706065.1 Tepidanaerobacteraceae bacterium | reverse complement strand
AAGGTCTTGTATTATATAGTGTCATTGTTATCATTTTTTATATCGTATTTAGAAAAATCATATTTATTCTTAGGGATAAATACTATCTTATCTAGCCCTGCTTTATACTTGCACACAGCCTGTTCATAAGAACCCCTACCTTTAATTAACTCTTCGTTATCCTCAGTTGTATTATTTACTACATCATCCTCCGAATCATCGTCAAATGCATTGCGGTATAGTTTATAGGGATTTTCAAAGTAACCTTTTAAAAACTCCGCCTGGTATTCTGGATGATACAAATAATATAACATTGGATTTTTCTCTTCATCTCCATCTTGAGCCTTTCTTACAACTCTTCCTAACCTTTGTATCGCTTGCCTTGTTCCTTTAGTGCTTTGATAAATAATTCCAACGTCGGCATCCGGGACATCAACTCCCTCATCAAATGCTTTAACGGTTACAATCACATTTGCTTCACCATTTTTAAAACTTGTAAGAGCCTCCATATTCTCTTTTTCTCTTTGGGCTTCCGTTTGGTTTTGTCTTTGTTTCGGATTTAAAGAATAATATCTCCTTATCTTTTTCCCTCCATACTGAAGTACAAGTTCCTCATAAATAGCCTCTGCCGATTCTATAAATTCTGAAAATATAATTATTTTCTTATTAATATTTTTCCTTACCAGTTTTAAGCACTTTTTATTCCGATGGTGTGAATTCATGATTAATAGTTTTCTCTTGTTTATCCCAGAAACAAGCGCATTACATAGGTATATTATTTTCATATCACTATTTTGCTGTTTATTCAGCCAATCATTAAGGGCACCTTCTGCAAATTTTCCATGCTTTTTCTTGAAGCCTTCCTTTTTTGTATTTATTTTATCAATAACTTTTTTATTTGAGGCTATTATAATATACGCCTCTCGGATTATTGTTTCTGTATCGAGATTGCCTGTATTGGTAAATAATTTTGTTTTTACTGTTTTTGTAAGGGCATTAAGTTGTTTTATTAAACTGAATATTTTTTGGTTTAATTCTTTTAGTATCTTTCGCTCCTTTTTTGTTAACTTACAATAAACATTCTTAATTGTAAATGAAGATACAGCATTATCAGCCAATGCCTCTAAAATATTATATTTGTATATCACATCACCTATGGCACGATAAAAGTATACTTCCCTTCCATCGCCTCGTTCGGGAGTAGCAGAGAGCCCAACTGAATAGTAATCAATATCATCTTCTTGCTTAGTTTTAAGGTACTTAAGTCCATCAAACATCTTAAGGTTATTTTCAGTGGCGTAACGGTGACATTCATCGCATATGTAGAACTGGTAGATATCTCTGTTTTTTAGTTCATTCATTTTTTCAAAGGCTACAGTATAATCTGCTAATTCCTTTTGGGCGGTATTAGATATGTAAATAATAAACTTTTTTGTGTTCCATAGACATTTACCATGTCCGCCGCCCCTTCTTCCTATTGCTTCTTTATGTACATGAAACTTTTCTATTAAACTTTCGTACCAGTTTTGCATAATGGCCTTAGTAGGCGTTATTATGATTGTGAGAATATCATTATCTTTTTCTAATTCCTGCTGTAAACAATACAGAGCAAATAATGTTTTACCTGCCCCCGTGGCTACGGAAAAAGTGCCATGATGGGCTTGATTTTTTTGATTCCACAACTCATAGGCTTCTATCTGCCATTGCCGAGGATTAAAGTTTTGAAAGGAACATTGCTTCTTTCCACTCTTTTTATTTTCCTTGTCAACTAATTCTAAATTATATTCTCCATAAATATAATTTCTAAAATACTCATGTTCAAGCATATTATCAAAGATTTTATCTATAAACCCTTGAATTTCAATGGCTTTCTGCTCTTTTTCTTCAGCAAGTGCAAAACAGTATAAAAAATAGCAGTATTCCATATCTTCTTCGTCTGTTAATTCTCTCACATTGGGTAAAAAAGTCTGTTCTTCTTTACAATTTTCCAACGTCTCGTAAATTATTTCTGGAGGAATATCTTTTACTTTATACCCTAATGTAACTGTTAATCCATCCAAATCATCCTTTTCAACAAATGGGGATATGCTGCCTTTTTTATACCACTGTACTAAGGCATTATCTAAATTACATAATTCCTGCCTTGCTTGCTCCTTTAGTCCTAATACCTTATCACTCCATAAAGCAACATCATCCCAATTAGAATAAATCTCTTTAATGCTTTCATTAAGTTTATTAAACTCTATTTCATATTTATTTCTAAAATCTCGGGTTTTCTTAAACCTTTTTCTATATTCTTTAAGTGCTTCTATATCATCAAGAGGCTCACCATATAATTCAAAATTAAGGCTTACGTATTCACTAACTTTCTGTACATTCTCTATATCTTTTTCTATATTATTATATTCCTGTAACATTTGCTGCTCTGGCTTTTCCATGTCAGTAACTTAACCCCCTATTCACCCCTATGCTCAATATAATGCTTCTCCCGTAGTTCAATTATCTCTTTAGCATGATTATAATTTGTTTCTGATAAATAATATCGTAATGCATATTTAATAATATCCTGATAGGTACAATCATGGCTCCTTTTAAAATCTTCAATTGCTTCTCTATCAATTTCAGGCAACTGCCAAGATATAGACTTTAGGTACTTTTTTTCTTCATATTTTGTATCTACTTCAATGACAGAATTAGATTTTTTAAGCAAGCCATTATTATAATTTTCTATATTACGCCGTTCGGCTTCCAACATTTCCTGCAATATTTTATCTTGTTTTTTTGAATTTTCCATATGTATCAACCTCACTATGTAAAAATATCCTTAACGTAGTCATTGTTTTACTTTCTTACATTGATACCCTTAATTCCGATATCACACCCTACTCAGTAGGTTCTATAATTTCTAATTTAAAATTCCATCCTTCACAAGACATCATCATTCTACCTAGTTCTCCCAGGCTATATTCCTGCCCATCTATAATAAATTTTGGTGTTCTATCGTCGTACCTATCATCCCACTCAATACGCCCTTCTACTAGATTATCTTTAAAAGAGATAAGTTCATGTCCCCGGAATACTTCTCTTTTTATGTACTTTTGTGATAATCCTTTTTTTACCTTTTTATAAAGCCTCTTTAAGGCATCATTTGAATCCTCTTCAAAATCCTGATGCACCTCAAAGGAATATCCTACTTTATCTTCCTCAATAAATTCTATAGCCTCCCAACAAATACCTGTTGGATGAATCTTCTTTCCTATTTGAAAGCAGTGGTCTATACCATCACAGTCTTTAAAGGTTGCTTCTTTTTCAAAATCCTTATAGTCTTCGACTCCAAGCATATCTGCCGTATACCTATTGTAGCAATCTTCGCATATCAATTGAGATGGCTCATCTTCTTTTATAGTTAAAACAACCATGCCATACCCGTTAGAATCTTTACCGCACCACTGACACCTATTCATGCAAATTATCTCCCTAAAAAAATTACTTTCAATTACCTTTTTATCACTTTTAAGAACTTCAAACAAATGCAGTTCCCAATAACGTCCACAACCCTTATTCCCATGTTTTCCAATTAACTTTTAAAAATTTTTTGTGCAAAAGAAGTTAACTGGTCTTTTACCAATATCTTTTCCTTCCACCTGTCAGGGA
>JAQWCA010000234.1 GCA_028706065.1 Tepidanaerobacteraceae bacterium | reverse complement strand
ATTCATAAGTTTGAGGTACACCTATTACAAGACCGGTGAGCCGTATAGGATGAATAGTCATTGTAGCTGTTTCTGCAATAAAAGAATAGTCACTTGCAACAGCAATAGGCACACCTATACTATGACCGCCGCCTAAAACCAATGAAACTGTCGGTTTTGTCATGCCTACAATCATTTCAGCAAGGGCAAGGCCTGCCTCCACATCACCTCCTACAGTGTTTAATATTACCAATAATCCTTCAATCTTTGGGTTTTGCTCTATAGCTACTAATTGTGGAATAATGTGTTCGTATTTTGTAGTTTTATTTTGAGGTGGTAATACCAAGTGACCTTCAATTTGACCTACTATAGTTATTGAATGGAAGTTGCTTTCCATTTTTGGTATTTCTAACTGACCTAATTGTTGCAAGGTATTTGTTGCAGTATTGGAAAATATCTGCTCACCTTGATTTCCAGAAGAAACATAATTACAAAAAGAGCCCTCATACTGCGACATTAAATCAATCCTTCCCAAGTATTTATTTTTATTCTTTGATGTTTTTCATAAAATATACAAAAGAAAAAAGTATGACAATAATTGTCATACTTCCATTATTATAGGTAATATCATGGGTCTTCTTCGTGTCTGTTCAAACAAGAACTTACCTAGGTACTCTCTTACTTGAGATTTTATCGTCGACCACTCAATAATATTTTCTTCCTGACATTTCTTTAATGCTTGTTTAACTTTTTCGCGGGCTTGTTCCATAAGCTCTTCAGATTCCCTCACATAAACAAAACCTCTTGATATTATATCCGGCCCGGCTATAACTCCTGTTGTTTCCTTATCTATTGTAACCACAACAATCAATATACCATCTTGGGAGAGCTGTTTTCGATCTCTCAAGACTATATTGCCCACATCTCCTACGCCAAGACCATCAACAAGCACCTTGCCTGCCGTAACCTTTCCCGCCATCCTACCGGTATCCTTAGTAAACTCTAATACTCTACCGTTTTCCGCTATAAAGATGTTTTCATCGGGAACTCCTACTTCTTTAGCTAGCTGTGCGTGACGAATAAGATGTCTATATTCCCCATGGACCGGGATAAAGAATTTAGGCCTTACAAGATTAAGCATTAGCTTTAATTCCTCTTGACTGGCATGCCCTGAAACATGAACACCGGAAATTGCTTCATATATGACATTAGCACCTTGCTTAAATAAATGATCTATAGTTCTAGCCACAAATTTTTCATTCCCCGGAATTGGACTTGCTGAAATCAGTACCGTATCTCCTGGCATTATTTCGACTTTCTTATGTTCAGACATAGCCATACGAGTTAAGGCCGACATCGGTTCACCTTGACTCCCTGTGGTAATTATAACGACACTTTCTTTCGGTAATCGATTTAGTTCATCTAAATCCATTAGTAAAGATTTCGGTATTGAAAGATAACCTAATTCTAGAGCAATATTTACAACATTTACCATGCTTCTACCTACAACTGCAACTTTCCTATCATTTTTATAAGCAGCATCAAAAATCTGTTGAATGCGATGTATATTTGATGCGAAGGTTGCTACAATAATTCGATCCGTGACAGTTCTAAAGATATCTTCAATAGTATTTCCTACAATTTTTTCAGACATGGTATAACCTTCACGCTCAGCATTAGTGCTGTCAGATAAAAGTACAAGAACACCTTTAGAACCTAGTTCCGAAAACTTGTGAAGATCTGCTTTTTCGCCATTTACAGGAGTCTGATCCAGTTTGAAATCTCCTGTATGGCAAACTATACCTACGGGTGTATGAATTGCAAAACCCATAGCATCCGGAATGCTGTGGTTCACCCTTATAAATTCTATAGAAAAACTTCCTAAATTAACAGTAGTTGGTGGTTTTACAATATTCAATGATATATTTTTTTTAAATTTCGCTTCTCTTAGTTTGCCTTCTACTAGACCCAAGGTAAGCTTTGTTCCATACAATGGAGTGTTTATCTGTTGAAGCACATAGGGGAGCGCACCAATATGATCCTCATGACCGTGAGTTATTAATATTCCCTTTATATACTCTTTATTTTCCACAAGATATGTTATATCAGGAATTACTATATCTATTCCAAGCATTTCTTCCTCAGGAAACATTAGGCCTGAGTCAATAAGTAAAATTTCCTTACCATACTGAATGGCAGTCATGTTTTTACCTATTTCGCCCATGCCACCCAAAGGAATAATAAGTAACTTCTGTTGTCCGTTTTTTGACAATAAAAAAGCACCTCCAAGAATCTAAGCATAATTCTTGCTTTTTCTTATATCTTCATATTTTTTACGATTACGATCTTCCATATCAATAATAACAATATCTGGCCCTATTTTTTTAATTGCGTCCCAAGATACTTCAGTATAGCTCCAATCCCCTAGAAGAAAAAAATGCGTTCTTTTTTTAGGTATTAGTAAATAAATAATCTTACCAGTAGTTTCCTCAAATACCAAATCGGAGTTTCCGATAACTCCAAGTCTCGCCCCATTATAAAGATTGACTATTTCTTTCCCGCCCAATTCACTTAATCTCATATTCCTACCTCCCATATATTTTATGACTTAAGAGGTAGAAAAATGCAAAAAACTATTATACACCCGTGTGCCCAAAACCGCCTTCCCCTCTTTTTGTTTCGAATAAATCATAGCTTTGGAAGACCTTAGCATACACAACTTTTGAAATAACAAGCTGGGCTATTCTGTCACCTCTCTTTATTACAAATTCTTCTTTCCCGTGATTTATTAATATCACTTTTATTTCGCCTCTGTAATCGGCGTCAATCGTTCCCGGACTATTAAGCACGGTAATACCGTATTTTGCAGCTAAACCACTTCTAGGTCTAACTTGTGCTTCATAACCTGATGGAAGTTCTATCTTTATACCACAAGGAATTATTTTAAATTCTCCTGACTTCAGACAAACGGGTTTTAAAACATTAGCCGCTAAATCCATTCCAGCAGAACATGAAGTCATATATTGAGGTAAAGGAATATCCTCTGCCCCATCTACCTTACATATTGCCACCTTTATTATATCATCCAATTGAAGTTTCTCTCCTTTTACATGCACCAGAAGTTGAATCGGTTCTAGTTTCAACAGGCATAGTTTTAGAATCTAGGAACACCGTACCTTTACCGTGATATACCCTAGCAACACTTTGAGATAAGTTTATTCTCCTAGTATTAATCTCTACAACATCACCAACAAAAACCTCGTTCTTTAAATTAGTGACATCTATTATACAATTTTGCATGCTTATTTTACCTAAAATATTACACAATTTTCCATTTAACTTGACCTTCCTAGTCTTACTCATTATTCCAAAGACTGCTAAAATATGCTTGATAAAGCTTTTGAATGCTTCCCAAATGCCATTGGGTTGAGATATAAAAAGTTCAAGCCCGTCATAATATCCAAACGGCACTATAGCTACCATTGTAGGCCTGCGAGTCTTATATCTGTTGCCATAACCCACATAGTAACCTTTAGGTATATTTTTTAGAAGTATTATCTTAGAATATATCTTTGCAGGATTTTTAATTTCAAGTTTGTTTGACGGGCACAGACCATACATTAAATTCCCTATTCTAACCATATCCATATGCATATCTGGATAGCTTAAAG
>JAQWCA010000233.1 GCA_028706065.1 Tepidanaerobacteraceae bacterium | reverse complement strand
AATTCCCATACGGATATGCCAAAGTTTTGACTAATAAAATAAAGAGTATCTCCGGGTTTAACTATGTATTTTTCTGGAATGATCAATACTTGCTCGGCTGTTATGGAATCGGAATACAAAGTATTATTCTTCTTTAACTTGTCTACCGGAATTCCTGTGCTCTGGCTTAGGGAATAGAGAGAATCCCCAGGCTTAACAGTATGAGTTTTAGCCTCAGCCTTCCCCCCCAGCAAGAGGAAAAAAACAATCAATAAAGCTGCAATGTGTAGTTTTCTGTTAAAATGCACCAACTATCATCCCCTTTCACTGGCATGATTATACTATAAGTCCACTGTCTATTTCATCAAGTAAAATTCACCAAAGAATTATATGGAAAAAAACAAGCCGCCAGGCGATCCTCTCCAAAAAACCCGGCGGTTAATAATTGACATTACTTTTTAAAATTCATTATAAGCTTTCCATCCTCAGTACTAATGGACGTTATCTTCAAATCATAGGGGAGGGGTGGTGGTGAAAAAACCATATCATAATCGGCCATGAGCTCATTTATAACCTTGGCCGGCAGCGTTACACCGCTAAACTCCAGTCTTTTTGGAGCAAACTGTATTTTTTGGTCTTCTGTCAGCTCCATACTGCATGTAATAGAATAAACAGGAGTTTTACTATTAGGTTTTCTTTCCGTAACGGTAATACCTTCAGAATGGAAAGTAAAATACACGTCTTTTAAGTTTTCATCCTTGGATAGTAAAGTTTTTGTCACACTTGTATCAAAAAACTCTGCCCGAGCTGTCATGGCAAAATAATTGACCTTAAGATTGTCAGGACTTAAACTTGACCATGGAAGTGATGATAAATTCTTTAATAGATAGTCCAGAGAAGGTAAGGATTCCTGCCAATCTTCACTGATTTCTTCCAAAAATGCTGTATCCTTGAGTACAAGTCTTGCATGTCTAAGTTCTTTTTGCTTTTTTGCTATGGTTTGAGTTATTTTTTCAAGAGCTAATTTAGCTTGCTTCTCTAGAGACTGAATTTCCCACTGTTTTTCCATAATGTTTCTTTCCTCCTGTTTCCGGTGATTAATAAGGGCTTTGGTTTCAATGATTACATTATTATAGTATTCTATAAAGAACATGATGTTGTCGAAACGTCGGAAAAAGTCTCCCAGATTCTCAGCCCCGACCAACACCGAAAGCATGTTGCCCATGCCACCTTTAAAAGAAAACACAATTAAGCGGGAAAGCTCTTTTTGTCGTATATTAAAATTACTATTTAATAAAGAAAGCTCTTTTTGCTTTTGCTCAAGCTCCTTCCTAAGTTTCTGATTCTGAATCGAAAGTTTATCCACCTCGTTTTGAAGAGCCAAAACTCTGGCATCTAATGTCAGGATTTCCTCTATGAGTTGTTGCTCTACATCTCGTGTTTGTGCCCCAGGAGCAACTCCAACAAATATCATATTGAGAAAAAAAATAACAGAAGTTATAAAAGCAAGTGCTTTAACAAATCGCATCTTATTCCTCCCGGTCGGAACGACCGCTATGTTATATATAGTAGTTTATTCTACAAAAACCCAAAATATCCTTTATAAGCAGGTAACGGGGGAGAGCTTCTTTGTTAAGCATGTCACTCCTGCTATCGCCTATTTTAATTGCACGATTTTGATTATGTAGTGTATAATTAACATGTAGTTTTTAACGAGGAGTGAATCAAATTGAATTTACAGGAAATAAAAAGAGCGGCACGAGATAAGATGAAAGGTTTTTGTCGTGTGTGCAAAGTATGCAATGGGGTAGTTTGCGCTGGGGAAGTTCCGGGAATGGGCGGAGTAGGTACCGGTTCTTCTTTTACGGCAAATATTGAAACACTGGCTAAAGTTAAGCTCAACTTAAGGACATTGCACAATGCCAAAGACCCGGATATTGCTACAAACATTCTAGGAACGAAGCTCTCCATGCCAATCCTTTCAGCCCCGGTTACAGGTTCAGAGTACAACATGGGTGGGGCGGTGCCTGAAGCTGAGTATGCCCGAATGATAGTATCCGGCAGTAAGAATGTTGGAACTATTGGGATGTGTGGTGACGGAGGGAACCCCATCTTTTATGATTCCGGCCTTGAAGCAATAAATGAGGAAAAGGGCCATGGTATACCCATCATAAAGCCAAGGGAAAATTCAAAAGTCATTGAAATGGCAAACAGAGCCAAAGCTGCTGGAGCCCCTGCTGTGGGAATGGATATTGACGGAGCCGGTCTTGTTACAATGGCTTTAATGGGACAACCGGTTGGACCTAAAGACCGACAAGAGTTAAAAGAAATAATATCAAGTGTGGGTCTACCCTTTATATTCAAAGGCATCATGACAGTGGATGAAGCCAAACTTGCACGGGAGGTTGGTGCTTCTGCTATAGTTGTATCAAATCACGGTGGACGTATTTTGGACAGCACACCCGGTGTAGCAGAAGTTCTGCCCGCCATTGCCCAAGAGATGAAGGGCAAGATAACCATTTTAGCTGACGGAGGAGTCCGAACCGGTGTTGATGTATTGAAATACTTGGCACTGGGAGCCGATGCGGTTCTGGTGGGAAGGCCGATCATTATCGGTGCCTTTGGCGGCGGTGCCCAAGGAGTGGAGCTAGTTCTGGAAACTATGGCAAAAGAACTGAAACAGGCTATGATTCTAACAGGCTGTAAAAATATTCGAGATATAAACCTATCTGTAATATATTGATTGTTTGTAGGGTAATATATCTAATGTGAAAAAATTTAAAATAAAAGAAGGAATACTTGATTTAAAGTAGAATATCATATATAATAACAATAATTATTATTAAAAGGAGGATGGTTATGTTAATTGGAAAACAAGCTCCAAATTTTACTGCCAAAGCTTTTCACAAAGGAAAAACAAAAGAAGTTAGCCTGGAAGATTTTAAAGGTAAATGGGTTGTGCTATGTTTTTACCCCGGAGACTTTACATTTGTGTGACCTACTGAGATATCGCACATAGCTGTAGGCTATGAAGAACTGCAAAAACACAATGTTGAAGTACTTTCCATCAGTGTGGACAGCATTTTTTCCCACAAAATTTGGAATGAAACTGAACTTGCCAAGATGGTCGAAGGAGGAGCTCCCTTTCCGATGCTTTCCGATCAGAATGGCAGTGTAGGAAAACTGTATGATGTATATGACGAAAATGGTGGAGTGAACATAAGAGGCAGATTTCTTATCGATCCCGAAGGAATTATTCAAGCGGCAGAAATTCTTGCACCGCCTGTTGGTAGAAATCCCAAAGAACTGCTACGCCAAATTAAGGCTTTTCAGCATCACCAAAAAACCGGTGAAGTTATGCCATCCGGTTGGCGGGAAGGTGACAAAACTCTTAAGCCATCCATACATCTTGCAGGCAACGTATGGAAAGAATGGCAGCCAAAATAAATTCGTATAGACCTTTTGACAATAAAATTACTTAATTAGATTACATCTATATATAAAAGTGCTTAAATCATAAGATTTAGGCACTTTTATATGTCACGCATAGGGAGCCGGGAGGGCGTACCCTGTCACCTCTGGGATATATTCGGTTTAAACTCCTGGTCATTGATGGGTGAATCAACTACGTCATAATCAGCAATCACGCTGACATTACCGGAAGTGAAGCTGTTACCAAA
>JAQWCA010000232.1 GCA_028706065.1 Tepidanaerobacteraceae bacterium | reverse complement strand
TCATTACAGACAGAGATGAGCTTGATAAGCAGATTGAGAAGGTATTTAAGGGTGTTAATGAGGATATTTATAGGACCAAAAATGGTAGAGATTTGCTAGAAAAGCTTAATCAGACAACACCACTGATGCTGTGTTCTCTTATCCACAAATTTGGTGCTAGGGGACAAAAAGATGATGATACAAGTTATGATGAATATATTGATGAATTAGAAAGAAATCTCCCAAAGGACTTTAAGGCAAAAGGAGATATCTATGTCTTTGTAGATGAATGTCATAGAACCCAGTCCGGGAAATTGCATGAGGCTATGAAAAAGATTCTGCCCAATAGTATGTTTATTGGCTTTACCGGAACACCACTCTTGAAAAAGGACAAGGCAACAAGTATAGAAGTCTTCGGAAGTTATATCCATACATATAAGTTTGATGAAGCTGTAGAAGATAATGTAATATTAGATTTGCGGTATGAGGCAAGGGATATAGAACAAAACATTACCTCACAAGAAAAAATCGATAAATGGTTTGAATCTAAGACCAAGGGCCTTACAGACTATGCAAAAACCCGATTAAAACAAAGATGGGGAACTATGCAGAAAGTATTGAGTTCTAGGTCCAGATTACAACAAATCGTAAAGGACATTATCTTAGATATGTCAACAAAAGACCGCCTCCAAAATGGACGAGGAAATGCCATGTTAATAGCCGGTAATATATATGAAGCTTGTAAATACTATGAGCTATTTCAAGCTGTGGGATTCAAGAAATGTGCCATAGTGACATCTTATAATCCCAATATAAGTGATATTAAGGGTGAGACTACCGGAGAGGATAAAGCTACTGAAAATGTGGAGAAATACAAGATATATCAGAAAATGCTAGACGGTAAAACCCCAGAGGCCTTTGAAGAAGAGGTAAAGAGGAAATTCGTAGAAGACCCTGCTCAAATGAAATTACTTATAGTGGTGGATAAATTGCTTACAGGTTTTGATGCCCCGCCGGCAACATATTTATATATTGATAAAAGCATGAAAGACCATGCCCTATTTCAAGCTATATGTCGCGTGAACCGACTAGATGGTGATGATAAGGAATATGGCTACATAATTGATTATATGGATTTGTTTAAAAGCCTGGAAAAATCCATAAATGATTATACATCTGAGGCCTTTTCCGGATATGATGAGGAGGATGTTAAAGGCCTGCTCAGCAATAGACTGGAAAAAGCCAAAGAACGGTTGGATGAAGCCTTAGAAAAAGTAAAGGCACTATGTGAACCAGTGGCCCTGCCTAAAGATACTCGTCAATACATTATATATTTCTGTTGGGAAAATATTTTTAGAAGTGAGGAAGAGCTAAAAGAGAATGAAGAAAAGCGATTAGCTCTTTATAAATACACTACCTCACTAATTAGAGCCTATGCCAATATTGCCAACGAAATGGAAGAGGCCGGATATACTCCGAAGGAAATTCAAGATATAAAGAATGATGTAGAGCATTTTAACACTGTCCGCAGGGAAGTAATGCTGGCAGCCAAGGATGATATAGATTTAAAATCCTATGAACCGGCTATGAGACATTTAATAGATAACTATATAAGTGCTGATGAAAGTAGGCAGATTTCTGCCTTTGAAGATATGACATTAGTTGATCTGATCGTTAATCGTGGAGTGGATTTTGTCAAAGAATTGCCTAATAATATTAGAAAAGATAAGGAAGCTGCAGCTGAGGTTATTGAAAACAATGTACGCCGATTGATTGTAGAGGAAAAGCCCACAAACCCCAAATACTATGAAAAGATGTCAGTGCTTTTAGAAGAAGTAATTAGGCAAAGAAAAGCGGCAGCAATATCGTATGAAGAACATTTAAAAAGAGTTGTTGAAATAGCCAGAAAGTCAAAAAAACCGGAGACAGCTGAAGATTACCCTGTTAATATTAATACCAAAGCTATAAGAGCTCTATTTGACAATTTAGGTAAAGATGAGGGATTGGCTATTTCCTTGCATGAAAAGATTAAGAAAAAAGCACCAAGTGGCTGGAGAGGCAATAAAATCAAGAAAAGACTTATGCTGTCTTTAATAAAAGAACATATACCTGATGAAAGATTAGCAGGAGATATATTACTGTTAGTAGATAAGCAGGAGGAGTATTAGTGGCAAAACTCATTGTTAATGACATAGAAATTGAATTAATCAAAAAAAACATAAAAAACCTCCATCTATCAGTGCACCCGCCTAATGGCAGAGTTCGGATTTCAGCACCAAAGAGAATGGATGATGAGGCTATTAGGCTTTTTGTAATATCTAAATTATCTTGGATAAAAAAGCAGCGCTCAAAGTTTGTAAAACAGGAGAGACAGTCTGAAAGAGAATTTGTATCCGGTGAAAGCCACTACTTTTTAGGAGAACGCTATCTCTTAAATGTAAATTATACGAATAAAAGGAAACAAGGAGTCAAAATCCGCAACAAGACTTATATAGATTTATTTGTTCGAGAAGGCAGCACCAAAGAACAAAGACAAAATGTTATGAAAGAGTGGTACCGTAGAGAATTGAAAGCCTTGATTCCACCCCTGATAGAAAAATGGGAACAAATAATAGGGGTAAAGGTTGAGTCTTGGGGAGTAAAATTAATGAAGACCAGATGGGGCAGCTGCAATACAACTGCCAAGAGAGTATGGGTAAACCTAGCACTTTCCAAAAAGAACACTGCTTGTCTTGAATACATCATAGTGCACGAAATGGTGCATTTACTTGAGCGGCTACACAATGAACGATTCATTGCATATATGGATAAATTCCTCCCAAATTGGCGAAGTATTAAAGCAGAGTTAAATGGGCTGGTTTTTGAATAAAGAAAAAGTGTGAGTTTGTTAAAAATCAAGCTCACTTTATTATATGGAATATTCATTTAGATAGGAGGCAAGAATTATTATGTCTGATGATTTAACTCCTAAAAAAGACCAAATACTGCTCTATACAACGGAAGACGGAGATATTAAAATAGATGTATTTTTTCAAGATGAGACTGTTTGGCTTACACAAAAGATGATGGCTGAATTATTTGATGTTGGGGTAAATACAATAAACTATCATTTAAAGGAAGTTTTCAACAGTGGAGAATTGAACGAGGAAGCAGTTATTCGAAAATATCGAATAACTGCTTCCGACGGCAAAAGGTATAATACAAACTTTTACAATCTCGATGCCATCATCTCTGTTGGATACAGGGTAAACTCTGTTCGTGCCACTCAATTTAGAATATGGGCTACGAAAACTTTGCGAGAATATATCATAAAGGGCTTTGTATTAGATGATGAAAGATTAAAAAACGGGAGACATTTTGGCAAAGATTATTTTGATGAATTACTAGAACGTATCTATGTATTTAGATTATGCAGAACTTCAAGCGGAAAAACGAGTCTTGATGACAATGGAAGATTGGGCAAAAAAGTTAGATGCATTTCTGAAATTTCATGAATACGAAATATTAAAAGATGCAGGAAAGGTTTCAGCTAATGTAGCCAAAGAACTGGCAGAAGGAGAATATGAAAAATTTAGGGTAGAACAAGACAGGTTATTTGAATCGGATTTTGATAGAGAAGTAAAGAGAGTTTTAAGTAAGGGAAAGAGTCAGACAGAAACAAACAACAGCAAAGAATAAAGTT
>JAQWCA010000231.1 GCA_028706065.1 Tepidanaerobacteraceae bacterium | reverse complement strand
CAAAACTGATTTCATAGCCTATTTGTGTTTTAGTGCTATCTATCCAAGCATCTGGGGCATAAGGCAAAACTTCGTCTTTAAAGAATTTTTCAATACCACCTTCATTGGTTAAAGGAATCTGTTCGGTATCTGATAATTCTTTATCTGACTCAAATTCTACTACATCATCGCCAAGCTTAAACTTGCCATTTAATGCATCTTCTTTTTCTTTTTTTAACACCTTATTAACTACTCTTTCAGCGTTCTCATCTTTTGTTGTAAAGAAATCCCCAATCAGTTTTAATCTTTTAGCCGTTAATTTTTCTCCTTTTGTTTTTGCCAGTTTTTTTAGGATTTTTTCAAATTCGTTATAATTATAATAAACGTCCCTATTTGTTTTATTATATAAGTCATTCATCAGGCTATAAGCTATTATGTCCTTTGCTTCTTCTGCAACCTGTCTAAACGATTCTATTATTTCCTTATCAATCTCTACTTTCAACCTTAAAGGTCTTTCCACTGATATTTTCCAATAGCCAAATTCTTCATTCTTAAATATTTTGCTATATTCATTTTCATCGAATCCTAAGTAAATATCTATTATCTGCTCTCTGATTTCTTTAGTCAGTTCACAATTTTTATTTCCCAAGTTCTTTCTGAGTGGCGACTTTAAATTTGTTGCATCTATCAATTGGACTTTGCCTTTTCTTCTTTTTTCTTTTCTATTGGTTACTACCCAAATATATGTTGCGATACCTGTATTATAAAACATATTATCAGGCAATGCTATGATAGCTTCAAGGTAATCATTTTCTATTATATATCTTCTTAAATTGCTTTCGCCTTGCCCCGCATCTCCCGTAAATAAGGATGAACCATTATGTACCTCAGCTATTCGACTTCCAAGTTCTGTACCATGCTTCATTTTAGCTATATTGTTAGATAAAAACAGCAACTGCCCATCACTTATCCTTGGAATCATTTTAAATTCAGGATCACCTTTGAAATTAACAACAAATCTTGGGTCTGTTATATTATTCTTGCCACCTAATCTATCTGCATCTGTTTTCCATGACTTACCGTAAGGTGGATTACTTAACATAAAATCAAACTCGACCGTTGCATTGGCATCATTAGATAATGTAGAACCATAAGAGATATTATCCGCTTGCTTACCATCACCTTTTAATAGCATATCTGCTTTTGCTATGGCATAGGTTTCTGGATTTATCTCCTGTCCATAAAGATGTATAGATACTCGCTTATTATTCTCTTTTGCAAGATGAGAAAGTCTTTTCTCCGCTATAGTAAGCATACCCCCTGTACCACATGCTCCATCATAACAAAGATAGGTACCGTCTTTAATTTTATCTTTTATGGGCATGAAGATTACATCTGCCATAAGCTCTATAACATCTCTGGGCGTAAAGTGTTCCCCAGCTTCCTCATTATTTTCTTCATTAAACTTGCGAATCAATTCTTCAAAAATTATCCCCATGGTATGGTTATCAAGACCCGGTAGTTTTACTTGCCCTTTATCATCTGTTACTGGTTTTGGACTTAGATTAATAGTCGGGTCTACGAACTTTTCAATAACTGCTCCAAGTATATCGGCTTCAATCATTGTATCTATTTGATTTCTAAACTTAAATTTCTCAAGGATTTCCTGAACATTAGGTGAAAATCCATCTAAATAGGCTATAAAATCAGCTTTTAGCTGTTGATTTTTTGCTCTTGACTTTAAATCCTTTAATATAAATGGTGAACAGTTATAAAAAGATTGTCCTGCTGCATTGCATAAAGCATCTGCTTGATTTAGGATACCGGCTTCGTCTAATGTTTTCTTCATCTGAATTACTTGTTCCTTAGTATCTTCTAAAACTGCATCAAGTCTTCTAATAACTGTCATCGGTAAGATAACATCTCTGTATTTACCTCTTACATATACATCCCTTAAACAATCGTCTGCAATACTCCATATAAAGCTTACAATTTGGTTGTAAATCCCATTATCCATGACTACTATACCTCCGCCAATCTATTGTTTTTTCATTATTACATATAAATTATGTATGCTCTGCCATCCCTTATGCAGACTATGCCATCAAATTTGGCACAGGAATGCGTTTCAAGATTGTTTCCTCGTCCGCCTGTTACCTTCCGTTAACATTCAAAAAACCTCTTTCCACTATCAATAGAATGAGGGGCTGGCTGATTTATAACAACTATATTTATTTCAGCCATAATCCCAAAACAAAATACGTTGATATCAAGATAGCAACCAAACACAGGATAAATTTATAATAATCCTTGTATAAATCTTGTATTGATACTTTCAAATACTCACAAGTGAAAAGCTGACAAAGGTGCAGCGGTGAGAAGAAATAACCCACAAAACCCCAAGCAAAGGTCATATGACAATATAGTAGGAGGCGGTTTTCGGATATGGGCAGGCTCATCAAAAGGGGAAGTACAACGCCCAAGGAAGTAGCCTGAAAACCTGTTGTCAAACCGAGAAAAAATGAGGAGCCTATAATACCAAACAAAATTGTTTTTGGGTTACTGAAAATAATGTTAAAAAAGCCAGTAAGCGACTCCATTTGACCGACAATTCCTTGTATAAGGTATACACCCAAAAGTGAATATAATACGTTAATATTTATTGCCCGAACCGCATCCGAAAAAAAGCTTTTCTCCGGATTGAGCAAATATACAATCGCAAGATTTCCAAGCATGCCGATGTAAAACGGTATCCCAAATATGAGATTTAGTAGGACGCTGACATAGACAGGTGCCGTATATTTTAGTAGGTTTAACAGATTTTGCATTATATCGGTCTTGGGAGGCCCCACTTCGGTTTTTACCTGGCGCACATACAATAAATAACCTGATAGAATGTAGAAAACGACAAAGATACAGTTAAGCCCAATCAGCTTGTAAATAGATATTTGGGGTGCAAGGGATGCCACCAATAAAAAACTGGTAGTGTAAGGCATTATATGCATAGCAATATGGCGAAAAATCAGATTGATGATTGCACGACGGTTTTTTGGCAAATCGGCTTCTTCACCTAAACGATCGACAAATGGAGCTGAGATAATTGCACCCCCGGGCACTGATAAAAACCCTACCAGTGCAGGGATGAACATCAACGTCACCCGATTGCTGCGAACAATTTTCGTTAAATATTCAATAACCTTATCTATAATTTTATACCGCCTAAGCAAGGCTCCCAGAATGCTGATTTCTATAATGACAATAAACTGCTGTAACTTGTCAAAGTTTACAAAGGTATCGATGATGGCATCCAATAATCCTGATATTCCCAAACCACCTAAAAGTGCCATAAAGACAGCAGATATGCAAATGGCAATACCGATAGGTGTTTTTTTCTTGCTCAATATTGGAATAATAAGAAAGGCAATGATTACTGCGGCGAATTCTCGCATAATTTCAACTCCTGAATAAAAATAGACATTAACCCTTGGTGCGAACAAATCTTTAAAAACTAATGATCCTAAAGCCCTGAATTTTCAAGGGCTTTAGGATACAGAGTTTTAGTTTAAAAATTCATCCAAAGCTTTAATACTATCTATTTCAAATATGTTATCTATTATATTCTCCAAAATTTGCTTATCCTGAATCATTATTCTTGAAACATATTCCTTCGGCACTTCCCCTAGCTTTTTTG
>JAQWCA010000230.1 GCA_028706065.1 Tepidanaerobacteraceae bacterium | reverse complement strand
AAGGGGTATTGGAAGTTTTGCCTGATGGATATGGATTCTTAAGAATTGAGAATTATTTGCCTTCAGATCAAGATATATATACATCACCGTCTCAGATTCGCCGTTTCCATCTAAGAACCGGTGATATGATTTCCGGGAAGGTAAGACCTCCAAAGGAAGGTGAAAAATACAGAGCTATACTGCAGATTTCGGCGGTCAATGGTTTGGATCCTGAACACGCTGTTCGCCGATATCACTTTGATTCATTGACTCCAATATTCCCTCAACCCCGTTTTAACATGGAACATGACCCTCAAGAATTTTCCACACGAATCATTGATTTAATTTCTCCTATAGGAAAAGGTCAGAGAGCTCTTATCGTTTCTCCGCCGAAAGCCGGCAAAACCATGATGTTAAAAAATATAGCAAACAGCCTAACACAAAACCATCCGGATGTTCAACTCATAGTGCTCTTAATTGATGAAAGGCCTGAAGAGGTCACAGATATTCGCAGATCTGTGGAAGGTGAGGTCGTAAGTTCCACATTTGATGAACTGCCGGAGAATCATTTGCGTGTGGCGGATATGGTGTTGGAGCGAGCCCAGCGTCTAGTAGAGAGTCGAAGAGATGTGGTCATTCTTCTAGATAGCATAACCCGTTTAGCCAGAGCCAACAATCTAGTGGTCCCCCCAACAGGAAGAACTCTTTCCGGCGGCCTGGATCCAAGTGCACTTCACAAGCCAAAGAGATTTTTTGGTTCTGCGCGAAATATTGAAGAAGGTGGTAGCTTGACCATTATAGCTACTGCTTTAGTGGAGACGGGTAGTCGAATGGATGATGTGATTTATGAAGAATTTAAAGGAACAGGGAATATGGAAATACACCTTGACAGAAAGCTTGCCGAACGCAGAGTTTATCCTGCTATTGACATAAAAAAATCCGGCACACGCCGGGAAGAACTGCTATTATCCAAGGAAGAACTGGAAGCTGTATGGGTTTTTAGAAAAGCATTGGCTTCACTGGATACAGTGGAAGCCGCATCAACTCTTATCAACAAATTAAAGAGAACAAAAACCAATACGGAATTTTATCAAAATTTGGCTGCAATGGTCAATGATATGCAAAATAACAGACAAGTGTTTTAGTTATTTAATATAACCTTTAAACTTGAGTTTCTCAATGTGTTCTTCTAACTTCTCTTCCAAATCTATATCATAATTTTCTTCCAGCACAAACATCATTGAGACAGCTACTTGAGCTACATCTAAAAGCTCCTGTGCCATCCTGTCCACTACTTTATTCTCATCCATCCGTACAACTTCACCGCTTTGACCGCGGAATTTACCGATAGCTTGAGCAAGTTCTCCCGCCTCCTCCATGAGTTTTAAGGCTGTTGACTCCAAGGTGGGTGTGAGACCGTTCAGTTTGGGCAAACTGATGACTTTAAAGTCATGGTCATGTTTAAGCTTCATTTGATACCACCTCACTTGAACTATTTATAAGTGCGGCATCGGGTTTAATCAATCGGGAAGCTATAAAAGTAAACAGACTGGCTACCAACAATCGAGTTATTAAAAGGAGTATACCGTTGACACCGAAAGCCATAAAAATTGCTGTATCTTCAAAAACAGCGTGGGCAGCCACAAGAAAATATGTTAACAAGTATAGATCTCGACGGGTGAGTTTATCTTCTTTTGCTGATTGAAGGATAACCCCTGCCCCATAAGTTAACCCGAAAACTATCCCTATAAGCAATGGAAATCCCGTTTCTCTTTTCATACCATATACTTTTACCAGCGGAGAGAAAAGCCGGGCTATTTTATCAAGTATACCTATATCTTTTAATATTTCCATAGCGATCATCAGAGGGAATACGATAGTGGCTATTTGTTTGATGGAACTAAAACTACCAATGGTAGCTTCTCTTAAAATGTTTAACATAACTTACCTCCAATACTGTCATAAAATATATTATAGAAATAGATTGAAAGCTATTCCTGAAACTATAGCGAGGGCCATTCTTACTGCGATAACCTTAACAGCAGAAAGGCCTATTTTTTTTGCCAGCACTGTTTCGACCAAAAGGCTATGACAGAAACAAAGCATTACAGCCAAAATAGTAACCTCCTTGACGGTTAGGGTAAGAGAAGCGATAGCTCCTATGGCTGCATATAGGTTTACAATATTACCTAGGACCAATGCTATGGCAGCTTCACCGGGTAAACCGAATACACCCATAAGAGGTGCAGATATAATTGCAACTCGGTCAATAATCGGTGTATGTTTTAAAAAAGTTACAATAAAATAAATAGGAACTAAAATTTTAGAAAGTTCCCAAGTGATATGAAGTCCCGACATAATTCCACGCTTTAATGTATCTAAAGAAAGTTTTTTGTTTACACTCTGCAAAAAAGCTCCTCCTAGCTAAAATCTTATAAACTATTATAACACGGAACCATAAAAGTGAAAAGAGAGAAAAAGACACGGGAAAAGAGCCGCGTGTCTTTTTTAATGCACCGTCGATAAAAGCTCCGAAAGAGATACAATTTCAAATCCTTTTTCCCATAGTCCTTCTATGATCTGGGGCAAAGCCTTCAATGTGCTTTCCCGGCCTTCATGCAGTAGAATGATTGCGCCATTTTCCGCATTTTCTATCACATGCTGTGCTATTTGTTCGGGATTATCCTTCTGCCAGTCTCTGGGATCCACACACCATAAGATTGTCACCAGGTTATGATTTTTCGCGGTTTGTATTACTGTATCATTAAAATCTCCAAAAGGTGGTCGAAAGAACCTGATATCCGTTTTGGCTATACTTATAATAGTTGCGAGACTCTTTTGGAAGTCATTTTCGATAGAGTCGGCACTCATTTTTGATAGCTGCTTATGGTTGTATGAATGACTGCCGATTTCGTATCCCTCATCAATAATCTTTTTTGCCTCATTGGGGTATTTTTCTACTTGGATTCCAATCAAGAAAAAAGTAGCCATAATATCATATGTTTGCAATATATCGATGTATTTTCCCGTAAGAAAATGAGGACCGTCATCGAATGTAATAGCAACCTTCTTTACGTCTTTGGAGGCCTGACGAATAAATTTTGAAGAAAAAACAGGGCTTGGTAAGGTAAGCCGGTTTTGGTTTTGCATTTGATGTTCTTTTAAATGCTGGATTTCTTCTTCATCCAGAAAATCAGCGTAACCTTCGTGATTTACAACATACTCAGTTTGCCCAGTACCGCTTTGACCTGGAAAAGCCCAGAAAGAAAAGAGCCCCACAAGGAGAATAATAGCAATATATCTTAAATAGGGAATTTGAACATATGTTTTATTTTCAAGCAATAATTGTGTTTGCATTTTGGTTTCTCCTCATTTATTGTAATCAACCTCTCACACATATAAGTGTATCACATCAAAACATAGAATAGTGTTTAAGAATATTTAAATTCTCATTACAAAATGCCAAAGTCACCGAGCATCTTCCTTATCACAATATATGCGGTCAATGGTGTAAAGATGTTTGTCATGAGCCTAAACGATTGATTGGAAGTTGCTGAGCTGAAACCCATTTTGGCACAAAATCATAGATTCAATAAATTTTAAAAAAGTAGCACTCAAAATATACTATTTGCATATAAAATGCTATAATAATAATAGTGCAATAAAACGGGGTGCTGGGGTGAAAAAATGTCATTACAGCTTT
>JAQWCA010000025.1 GCA_028706065.1 Tepidanaerobacteraceae bacterium | reverse complement strand
CTTCAAAACCAAATTTATAATTGTATCCAACAACAACAACTATCGCTTTGCATTGCTTTATTAATATATCATATATAAAATTATTATACCTCATCTGTGATAACTTCCTGGTAAAAGGTGCAAAGATTAGATGGTCTATTCCATAGGATTTTAATATTTTCTTTTTTTGATTTATTGTCATAATAAGTGGATCACTATTATTCGGACATAACACCTTGGATGGATGGGGAGAAAAGGTAAATATTAATGAGTCCATGTTCTTTTTTTTAGAACATATTACTAATTCACTAATTAACTTTTGATGACCTCGGTGAATGCCGTCAAAATTACCAAGACCACAAACTGTATGATTTGATATTTCCAAAAACGATAAATCATGGTAAGTCTTCATATTTCCCTCGATCCTAATTTAAAGATTTTAACACTTTTAAAGCAATTTGATTTTTATCTTTTTTCACCACTGCAATGCCAAGAAAATCTCCAAAATTATATACCCTGACATGCTCTCCTGTATAATCTTCTAAATAATTAAAATCGCCAAACAAATAATTACCCTTAACGAAAAAGTTCCTATCCTCACGAGATAATCGTGCTATGGGCATATACTGAAAGCACTCGTCAATTGGAGTCAAGACTTCTTCTAATTTACCGCTTAATACACACTCTTGAATTTCTTCAAGAGTGGCAGAGTTTCCTATAACAAAAGGACCCGAACGAGTTCTGACCAAGCATGAAATACAAGCACCAACACCTAACTTATTGCCAATATCTTCACAAAGAGTTCTTATATATGTACCTTTTGAACATGCAACCTTGACAATGGCAGTTTCAACATTGTAATCAAGCAATGAAAGAGAATGTATTTTTACCTTCCTGGGCTTTCTTTTAACAGTTATTCCTTGTCGAGCCAATTCGTAAAGTTTTTTCCCTTTATAACGTACAGCAGAATACATAGGTGGTATCTGCACAACTTCACCTACAAACTCTTTTAGGATTTCTTCAAATTTTAATATATCAACCTCTTTGGAGCAAACATCTACGATATTTCCCTCAAAATCGCCAGTATCAGTAGTTATTCCTAAAGCCATTTCAGCTATATATTCCTTGTCATCTTCCATAAAGAACTCTATAGCCTTTGTCGCTTTTCCGACAAAAACGGGCAATACTCCTGCTGCAGCAGGATCTAAAGTTCCACTGTGACCTATCTTTCTAAATATCAGTAACTTCCTTAAAAAGTTTATTACATCATGAGATGTCATTCCCGGAGGTTTTAAAACATTAATTATGCCCTTCACCTGACTCCTCCATATGCCTCTTAACAGTATCTAAAACAACATCACGAGTTTTTGCCAAGGGAAGCTTTACATTACAACCTGCAGCTCTTAAATGACCGCCTCCATTAAATTGCTCTGCAATTTGACGTACATTAAACCATTCGTTAGATCTAAACCCAACCTTAATTAAAGACTCGGCATTTTCTTTGAACATCACAGCTACTTCTACTCCTTCTATTTCCCTAACATGATTTATTATCCCGTCCGTATCTTCATCCTTAGCTCCAGTAACTTCCATCATATCTTTTGTAATATAAATACTTGCAAGTTTACCGTCAACTGATATTTCAAGAGTATCTAAAACTAATTTTAGTAAAGAGATAGATTTGAAACTCCTTTTTTCAAAAACTTGACGACTAATATAATCGGGTCTTACACCCTTGTCCATCAAATGCGCCAAAATTTTTAAAGATAAAGGCGTAGTATTTGAGTACCTTATAGAACCGGTATCAGTTATAATAGATGTAAAAAGGCTAAGAGCTATATCATAGTCTACTTCCACTTTACCTTCCAATAATCGATATAAGATTTCTCCAACAGAAGAGGCATTGCTATCCACTATGTTTAAATCACCAAAATAAGTATTGCTTTTATGATGATCAATATTTACTATTACACGAGCATATTCACATAGCTTTTTTTCAAACCCAAGCCTTTCACGATCGCCACAATCCAAAGCAATCAACACATCATAAATTATTCCCGGAGTCTCTTTTGATATAAGATTGCTTCCAGGTAAAAACTTATATTTTTTAGGGATATCATCATTAATAACCGGAACTACTCTTTTCTGGAACTTTAACAAAGCAAGAGTCATTGCTAGAACAGAACCGACGCTATCTCCATCGGGACTAATATGAGAAGTAACTATAAAATTGCTATTAGTCTCAATAAGATTATAAAAATTGGAGAAATCCATTTTATTTACCCTCTTGATTTTTAATCTCTTCTAATAGTTTATTGATTTGAATTCCATATTCAATTGACTCATCCATCTTAAAAGATATTTCTGGTATATATTTTATTCTTATCTTGTTGGCTAATTCCCGTCTAATATAACCCTTTGCATTATTTATTGCATTAAAAATACTATCTTTTTTTGTTTTGTCACTATAAAGGCTAATTAAAATTTTGGCATGACGAAGATCCTTTGTAACCTCTACGCTAGTAACCGAAATTAACCCATCAATACGGGGATCCTTTAAATCGTTTATTATTTGACTGACATTTTTTTTAATTTCTTCAGCGATTCTTTCATTTCGAGAAAAATCCACTTCTTTGCTCACCTCAGACCAATTTTATCGCTCTATCGGTTTATTTATAAAAGCTTCAAAAATATCCTGTTCTTTAATATCGTTAAACTTTTCTAAACCAATACCACATTCATACCCACTCGTGACTTCTCGCGCATCATCTTTAAAACGCTTTAAGGATGCTATTTTCCCTTCATATACTACAATTCCCTGACGTATTAATCGTATATTAGAGTTTCTGGTGATTTTTCCTTCATTGACAAAGCACCCTGCTATTATACCAATGGAAGGAACTTTAAATAATGCTCGGACTTCCGCCCGCCCTAGAACAACTTCTTCGTATTCTGGTTCAAGCATTCCCTTCATAGCCAATTGAATATCATCAACTACATCGTAAATAATCCTGTAGGTTCTAATGTCTATTTGTTCCTTCTCCGCCATTCTCTTTGCATTAGAATCGGGCCGTACATTAAATCCTATTATTATTGCATCTGAGGCTGAAGCTAACAGTACATCACTTTCAGTTACTGCACCCACACCACCGTGGATTATTTTTACTTGAACCTGGTCACATGAGCACTTTTCAAGAGCTTGTTTAAGTGCCTCAATAGAACCTTGTACATCTGCTTTAACTATTAAATTTAAATCTTTTACTTCACCTTTTTGGAGTTTTTCAAATAGTTGATTCAACGATATCCTTCTAGGTGTGGTATATTCCGATTCTTTTTGAAGATATTTTTGTTCCTCTGCAATCGCTTTTGCCTCTCTATCACTAGAGACAGCCAGTAAGATATCGCCGGCAGTTGGTACTTCTGATAGACCTAAAACCTCAACAGGGATTGAAGGCCCTGCTGATTTTATTCTTTTTCCAAAAGAGCTAAATAATGCCCTGACTTTTCCATAAGTCGCACCAGCAACAATACCATTGCCAACTTTTAATGTTCCGCGCTGAACTAAAACAGTTGCAATTGGTCCACGGCCTTTATCAAGTTTTGCTTCGATAATAACCCCTCGAGCTTGGCAAATACTATTTGCCTTTAATTCAGCCATTTCCGATACTAAAAGTACCATTTCCAACAACTGATCGATCCCTGTCTTTGCTTTAGCTGAAACATTAACAAAGATCGTATCCCCACCCCATTCCTCAGGAATCAATTCGTACTCTGCCAGCTGCTGTTTTATTCTTTCGGAATTTGCTGTAGGCTTATCCACTTTATTTATCGCAACTATAATTGGAACGCCAGCAGCCTTTGCATGGTTTACAGCTTCAACAGTTTGAGGCATAACACCATCGTCAGCTGCAACAACCAATATAGCTATATCTGTCACTTTTGCCCCTCTAGCTCGCATAGATGTGAAAGCTTCATGGCCTGGGGTATCTAGAAATACAATTTTCTTCCCATTTACTTCTACTTCTGAAGCACCAATGTGCTGAGTAATACCACCAGCCTCTTGTGTTGTCACACTTGTTTCCCTAATGGCATCCAAAAGGGATGTCTTTCCATGATCCACATGACCCATTACGGTTACTACAGGGGGACGAGGCTTCATATTTTCGGGATCATCAGACTCTTCTTCAATTGAAGGCCCTTTGCTTTCCGTTTTTTCCTCATTCACATCATACCCAAATTCGCCTGCAAGTTTTTTTGCCGACTCAAAATCTATATCTGCATTAATGTTTACCATTAAACCAAAATCCATGAGCTTTTTTATGATCTTAACCGGCTCCACTCCCATGTGATTACCTAATTCTTTGACATTTATTTTTGCAGGAAGGGTAATAATTTTTTTCTCAACTTCGATGTTTTTTTCAGTTTTTTTCTCTGTAGATCGCTCTTTTTTAACCTCAGAGGTCTCTTCAGGTTTTTTTTCTTTAGTCTTTCCTGATTCTTCTTCGAGCAAATCTACCACCAATTTTGCGGTATCACTTTCAAGAGTACTCATGTGATTTTTAACACTTATATCCAAATCTTCTAAAATCGTAATAAGCTTTTTGCTTGAAATTCCAACTTGCTTAGCCAATTCATATACGCGTAGTTTTGTCAATATCCCCCACCCCCGTTAAAAGATTTATGCGTCTTGATATTTCTTTTGCGATACCTTTATCAGTAATTCCAATCACCTTTCTCTGTTCCTTACCTATTGCCTTGCCCAATTCACCAGATTGTCCCCAAAAAAATACAGGTATATTTTTTTTGTCGCTCAAATTTTGCATTTTTTTTCTAGTGTTTTTTGATGTATCTATAGATACGATTATTAAAAAAACTTTATCTGCATTAATACTCCTTTCAACACTGTCCTGACCTGATATTAATTTTCTGGCCTTTTGAGTGATGCCTAATAGTGAGTATATATCTGTAGAATTCATAGATTAGTTAACTCATCTTTAATTCTCAGGGCAATTTCTTTTGTTATATGGGAGTTTAATGCTTTTGAGAGTCGATTTTCTTTTATGCATATTTGGATACATTGGTCATTTTTGCAAAGATAAGCTCCTCGACCTGATTTTTTACCTGTTGGATCTACCTCGATTTTGCCGTCTACAGTGCGAACTATCCTTGTTAATTCCTTTTTAGGTTTCATTTCTCTACATCCAAGGCACATCCGCATCGATATTTTTTTATTTCTCACTTTCATCCCCTCTTGGATTATCTTTTTTATCAACACCGTCCTGACTCTTTATATCTATTTTCCATCCAGTCAATCTTGCAGCAAGCCTTGCATTCTGACCTTCTTTACCGATAGCTAAAGATAGTTGATTTTCTAACACCATTACCCTAGCTATCTTAGTATTCTCTTCTACAGCAACATTTAAAACTTTAGCAGGGCTTAAAGCATTTGAAATGAATTCAGATACACCTTTGTCCCATTTAATTATGTCGATCTTCTCACCATGAAGTTCATCCACAATTGATTGAACCCTGGATCCTTTTGGACCAACACACGCTCCCACGGGATCAACATTTTCATTTTTTGTGTGTACGGCTATTTTCGTCCTAGAGCCAGCTTCTCTAGCTATTCCTTTAATCTCCACAAAACCTTCGTAAATCTCCGGTACTTCTAATTCAAATAGTCTTTTTACAAGACCCGGATGGGATCTCGAAACAGTTATTTGCGGTCCTTTAGTAGTTTTTTTAACCTCAAGGATGTAAACCTTAATCCTACTACCTTGATTATATTGTTCAGAGGGTATTTGTTCACTAACCGGAAGAACAACTTCGGTCTTGCCTAAATCAATTATAACATTTTTTTTATCAAATCTTTGAATTACACCAGTAACTATATCTGTCTCTCTTCCTGAGAATTCCTCAAAAATTAAGTTTCTTTCAGCCTCACGTATCCTCTGCATTACAACTTGTTTTGCTGTTTGGGCAGCTATCCTGCCGAATTTCTTTGGAGTAACTTCTATGGAAATTACATCGTCAATTTTAGCGGTAGGATTAAAAGAATAAGCATCAGTGATGTCGATTTCCAAAAGTGAATCTTTTACTTCATCAGTAACCAGTTTTTTAGAAAAAACCTTAACTTCACCTGTATCTCTATCGATATTAACTGACACATTCTGAGAAGAACCATAATTCTTTTTGTAAGCCGATATTAGTGATGCTTCTAAAGCGTCTAGTAAAATCTCTTTTGAAATACCCTTCTCTTTTTCTATTTGGGCTAGGGCTTCAATAAATTCTATATTCATTTTCATTCCCCATTCCATCTGAATTTCAATTTTGCCGAAGATATCTTAGCTTTAGGAATAATATAGTTTTTCCCATTCTCAATAGTAATAAGATTATTGGAAAAATCTTTTAATATCCCTGTAAAAATCTTCTTTCCTTCGATCTTTTGGAAAGTTTTTATCTCTACATACGAACCTATATATCTCAAAAAATCCTCATCTTTTTTTATAGGTCTTTCTATGCCCGGCGAAGATACTTCTAGAATATAACTATCAGATATTGGATCTGCTATATCTAATAAACGACTCACCTCAATACTAACTGACTGGCAATCGTCAAGAGTTACCCCACCGGGTTTGTCAATATAGTACCTTAAGTATCTATGTTCCGTTTCTTTCACAAATTCTACATCAACCAACTCAAAATCTCCTATAGCCATTGCTTCCCAACCTAAATCCCATAATTTTTTTAAAAGTGCATCGTTTGACACAGCATTATCACTCCTATGGAACAATATGGTATATTCAAGTTATTATCCGATCTTTTAAGTCTAGTTAACAATTATTATGTCTTGTTAAACTTTCATTAATTAAGTGAAATCAAGGTATCGCTCCAATAAAGAATCCACTTTATAATATTAAAGAGTGGGAATTTACCCACTCTATACAACCCCTGCGAAAATATCCTACTATTACCTTTTAAATTATAACACAGCAGTATATCTTATGCAACCTAAAAAAGACTTAATTGATCGGTTTCCTGTAGGTCATTCAATACACCGTTTTGCTTTAAAATCTGAACTACATTTTTGGTTATTCTGGTCCTTCGCTGTAGATCTTCAATTGAAGTAAACTTACCTCTATTTCTTTCCTTTTCAATGTATTGAGCTGCTGTTACCCCTAATCCTTGTAAAGATGATATGGGAGGCATGATACCATCTTTTGTTATCTTAAACCTTTTTGCATCAGATTTATATAAGTTGATTGGAGCAAAATGTATCCCCCTAAGAAACATCTCATTAACCACTTCCAAAATTGTAAAAAGGTTTTTTTCTTTTGCAGTGGCCTTTTTTTCTTGTTTTTCAATCTCCTGGATCTTTTCTCTTATTTTTTTAGGTCCCTGAAGAATCAATTCAGCATTAAAGTCATTAGCCTTAACAGAAAAATAAGTAGCATAAAAAGCCTCTGGATAATGCACTTTAAAATAAGCAATTCGAAAGGCCATTACCACATAAGCAACAGCATGAGCCTTAGGAAAAAGATACTTTATTTTTTTACATGATTTAATAAACCACGAGTCAATATTAATATTATCAGTCAATATTTTTTCGTAATCCGGTTTTAGGCCCCTTCCTTTTCTTACATCTTCCATTATACTAAAGGCCATCTTTGGGCTTATACCTTTGTTGATAAGGTATATCATTATGTCATCCCTTGTTGCAATAACATCTTTTAATGTGGCAATATCCTGATTAATAATCTCCTGTGCATTATGCAACCAAACATCTGTACCATGAGATAAACCGCTTATTCTAACCAGCTCTGAAAATGTAGATGGACGTGTGTCTTCAAGCATCTGTCTTACAAACCTTGTCCCAAATTCAGGAACGCCTATAGTACCTACTGTAGTTCCTAAAGCTTTGGAATCTAAGTGCAAAGACTCTAGAGATGAAAATATCTTCAAGGTTTCACTATCGTCTAAAGGTATATTCATAGCATTTATACCTGTTTCCTCTTCCAGCATTTTAATAACTGTAGGATCATCATGACCAAGTAAGTCAAGTTTCAACAAGCGGTCGCCAATAGAGTGATATTCAAAATGTGTAGTAATAATTCCGGAATGCTTGTCATCTGCTGGATGCTGGATGGGACAAAAATCGTAGATCTCTTTATCTTTTGGAACCACTATAAGCCCTCCGGGATGTTGACCTGTTGTTCTTTTAACTCCAGTAATACCAGACGAGAGACGATTAATTTCAATACTCGACACATCCATCCTTTTTTCTTCCAAATACAATTTTACAAAACCGAAGGCTGTTTTTTGTGCTATAGTGGAAATTGTCCCTGCCCGGAATACATGATGTTTCCCAAATAATTCTTCAGTAAATTTATGAGCCTGTAACTGATATTCACCCGAAAAGTTTAAATCAATATCAGGTACTTTATCACCTTTGAAGCCCATGAATACTTCAAAAGGAATGTTAAAACCTTCTTTTGTCATTATATTACCACAATGAGGACAGATCTTTTCAGGTAGGTCCGGACCCACGGTATTTTCTTTATCTTTTTGAAATATCGACATTCTACACTGAGAACATAAATAATGAGGTGGTAATGGATTCACTTCAGTGATGCCGCACATGGTAGCAACCAGAGAAGAACCCACTGATCCCCTAGACCCAACAAGATAACCGTCTTCTAGGGATTTTTTGACCAATTTGTGAGCTATAAGGTATATTACAGCATAACCATTGTTGACTATAGAGTTTAATTCGCGCTCTATCCTTTTTTCAACAATGGAAGGTAATCTATCTCCATAATATTCTCTAGCACGCTGATAAGTCATGTTAATAATTTCTTGTTCTGCACCTTCAATTTTAGGTGGATATAACTCATCAGGAAAAGGTTTAACTCCGTCTTGCACCTGTTCTGCTATAATATTGGGATTTTTAATAACAACTTCTTTGGCAATCTCCGCCCCAAGGTAATTACATTCATCCAACATTTCTTCAGTAGTTCTAAAATATAGCATTGATTCCTTATCAGCATCATGAAATCCCTGAGCGTTTAAAAGTATCTTTCTGAATATCTCATCCTGTGGATTTGCAAAATGTACATCACCCGTCATAACAACTGGCTTTTTATAATCTCTACCTAGGTTGTAAATTTCCCGATTTAACTCTTCCAATCTTTGCCTATTGCTTACAAATTCGCCATCTACCAAAAACGCATTATTGTGTAATGGTTGGATTTCCAAAAAATTATAAAGACCTAATATGCTTTCAATCTTTTCGCAGCTGCTAAAGTGAAGCAAATTCTGAAACAACTCGCCTGCTTGGCATCCGGTTCCAATTATTAGGCCTTCACTATATGTCTTTAACAAAGACTTAGGTATACGCGGATGCCTGTAGAAGTAATTTAAATGTGCCAATGATACAAGTTTGTATAAATTACTTAAACCTTCGCTGTTTTTAACTAAAATTGTAGCATGATAGGAACTTAAGTTTGTTACACCTTTTTTTAATTTGTAAATTTCATTTATTTCCGAAAGATTGTTTATCCCCGCTTCATAAATTTTTATTAACAGCTCTTTTAAAATCAAAGCAGTTGTATTTGCATCATCAACTGCTCTATGGTGAGATCCCATCCTTATATTCAGCTTTTTAGCCAAAGTTTTTAATCTGTGATTTTTGAGTTCAGAAAAAACTATCCGGGCTAAGGCTAAGGTATCTAATACTTTGTTTTCAAAGGGTATTCCAAGCCTATCTGCTTCCCTTCTAATAAATCCTGAGTCGAATTCCGCATTATGGGCTACAAAGACCCCATCACCTAAAAATTCTATGAACGATGGAAGAACTAGTTCAATTGGCTGCGCAGTTCGGAGCATTTCATTTGTTATACCTGTCAAATTAATTATATTAGCTGGGATTGATTTACTTGGTTTAACGAACGAGCTAAATCGATCTATTACATCATTATTTAAAATTTTCACAGCGCCGATTTCTATGATTTCATCACCATCAAAACAAAGTCCAGTTGTTTCTATATCCATCACTACAAAAGTTACATCTTTTATGGGTTTATCCGGTGGTGATATCATGACTGGGTACTCATCATCAAAAATATAGGCTTCAAGACCGTAAATTGGTTTTATACCGATTTTTCTTGAAGCTTCATATACTTCCGGAAAGGATTGTATTACACCGTGATCTGTAAAAGCGACAGCTTTATGCCCCCACTTTTTGGCCATGTTGAGAATCTCTGTCGGTGAACATAGGGCATCCATTGAACTATATCGTGTATGTAAATGTAACTCTACTCTTTTCTCCGGGTGATTATCCTGTCTTTCAGGTTTTTTGTCAATATTAACGTCAAAGGGAATTAATTCATATTCCTGCGAATACCTGCTTTTTTCTATCTTTCCCCGTATTCTTAGCCATAGACCTTCTTTAAACCTGTGCTCTAATGATTTTTGTTCACCGGAAAGAAATATTTTTACTGTGATGGAACCTGTATAATCGGTTATCCCAAATGTGAGCATTGTTGTCTTGCTCTTTAATTCTCGCTTTTCAACATTAAAAACCTCTCCGGAAAATATAATTTCATTTGTTTCCTCTATTGAAACACCTATAGGCTCCGGATCTCTTGTAATAATTTTGCCAATTATATTAGAAGAGATTTCAAAATCGTTCTTAAAATTCTCAACTTCATTTTCCTTAAGAATAGATTTTATAATTTCCCTTTCTTCTTCACGAATATCATATGTTTCTTGCTCCGCCTTCTCTTTGAGAATAACCCTTAATGGATAGCCCAACCTTTTAAAATATTCTTCAATTACAGAATGAACCTTTCGTTTTCGCAAAAACTCTATTCCATTTCGCTCTAAATATATATTTAAGCTATCTTTATTCAATTCCCATTGACTATTCAACATCCATATCCTAACCGCCGGGAATTTGATAAAAAGAAATTTTAAAAGTCCATCCCATACTCTAGATACTAAGCTTTCACCATTATCCTTATTATCTAGTTTATCCCAGTGAATTGTAATATTGTTAACCTGGGGCACATTGATCGACATGACTTTTTTAACTTTTCTTAAAATTGTTTCTGTTAGTATGTTTCTTGACAACAAGAAAACATCTATTTTTTTTCCCGATTTTGAGACAATAGTGTCTTCTATTATGACATTTGATAATATCTTTTTCTCTTCGAGATTGAATAATTCCAAGTCTTTGTCCTTAAGTATCTGTATAATATTAATCATATAATCCCTCTTGTTTAATGGTGAAAAAATAAAAGTAAAATATTGTTTTTAATTAGATTTAAACTTTATAGCACAAAAAACTATATCCCAATACATCTTTATTCGAGATAAAAATCCTAATAATATACCCCTTTTCTCCTCTTTCATCACATGAGTCAGATCTGGTAAATATATCTCTTGAACTTTGATTTTTTCTCTATCAGCCATTAAGGTAAGGGCAATTTCAATGCCATAGTCTTTTACTTTATACCGTTTAAGTTTATTAAAAACAGATTTAGTAATAACTCTCTGGCCTGACAAAAAAGGTGCAATCTTTTGGGCCAAGTCCGTAGCACCTCGGCCACATTTAAATATACCTATTGTCATATCGGCTTTTTTATCAATTACAGGCTGAAGTAAACTCATCACATGTTTTTCCTTTAATCCTATCAGATCTGCATCTAACATTAAAATTATATCGGAATTAGTATTTTTAACACCGATTAATACTGCATTTGTCTTACCATGATTTTTCTCCAGTTCAATTACTCGTGCATTATACATCCGAGCTATATCAGCTGTGTTGTCATGTGAACCATCACTTATAACAATTATCTCATTTATAATGCTCATAGCAGACAGGGGTTTTAATACATTTCCTATAGTTTTTTCTTCATCGTAAGCAGGTATTATTGCAGTTATTGTCTTGGGCATATAATACCACCTTCTTATAATTTGTTTTCACCAATAAAAAATTTCCCATAACTTAATTAAATTATCAACCAATATTACTTTTCATATCTTATTGTAAAGAAGGGGGGTAATTTAGTTCTCAAATCTTTCTCTCTTATTATAAAATATATCATACAATGGTTTCCACTATATGTGGTATATAATGGAAACTATTGTATTTAATCAGCGGTTTGACTAATAGATGTTGGTAACGATAATACCGTTTATTAATAACTCAATAAGATTTTGCAAAATAAACGACAGTATCTGACTCCTTATTACATACTAAACATTTTCCGGGAACCTTTTCTTCACAAAATGGAATACATCTAAGTGTGGCTCCTGTTTGTTCTTTGACATATCTTTCACATTCTGAACTCCCACACCAATGAGCTTTTATAAAACCTCTTTTTTTATCTATCAGCTGTTTAAAGTCTTCAAAATCATTAACTTGTCTAATATTTTCTTGCATAAAATTTTTAGCTTGTTTGAACATATTCTGTTGGATATCACCCAACAAAACCTTCAAACTTGGAAGTAATTCAGACTCGCTGACCGCTGTTTTTTTGCCTGTATCTCTTCTCACAAGGACAACTTGTCGTTTTTGAATATCTTTTGGGCCAATCTCTAGACGTAAAGGAACGCCTTTCATCTCCCAATTATTGAATTTCCATCCGGGTGTATATTCATCACGATCATCAAGTTCAACTCTAATCTCATCTTTAAGGTAAGAAAAAAGCTCTCTAGCTTTATTCAAAACCAATTCAGTTTGTTTTCCAAATATCGGCACAATAACCGTCTGTATTGGAGCAATATTTGGTGGTAATTTTAAGCCTCTATCGTCTCCATGAACCATGATGATCGCCCCAATTAAACGGGTAGTCACACCCCAAGATGTTTGCCACACATGTTTTAGTTGCCCATCCTTATCCAGGTAAGTTATGTCATAAGCTTTGGAAAAGTGCTGACCGAGGTTATGGGATGTCCCAGCTTGAAGGGCTCTACCATCACCCATTAGTGCTTCAATAGTATATGTTTTTAAAGCACCGGCAAATTTTTCATTATCAGATTTTCTTCCCTTGATAACAGGTAAGGATAAATCTGCCTCGGCAAAATCTCTATATACCTCAAGCATTCTTAAGGTTTCTTCTTCAGCTTCTTCCTCTGACTTATGTGCCGTATGGCCTTCTTGCCATAAAAATTCGGCAGTACGTAAAAAGGGTTTTGTACTCTTTTCCCATCGCACAACGTTACACCATTGATTTATAAGAACCGGCAGATCTCTCCAGGATTTTATCCATTTAGAATACATATTACAAATTATGGTTTCAGAGGTGGGTCTTATCGCTAATCGCTCGGCCAACAACTCTTTACCTCCATGTGTAACCCATGCTACTTCCGGTGCAAAACCTTCTACGTGTTCAGCCTCTTTTTGAAGAAGGGATTCGGGTATAAATAATGGGAAGTAGGCATTCTTATGGCCGGTTGCTTTAAACCGACGATCTAATAACTGCTGCATATTTTCCCACAGTGTATAACCATAAGGTCTTATAACCATACAGCCTCTAACCGGTGAATAGTCAGCCAGTTCAGCTTTAAGTATTACATCAACATACCATTGAGAAAAATCCTGGGATTTGGGTGTAATTTCCTTTACAAAATCGTTATCCACAATATTGCTCCTTTCGGAAAAAGTATTGACAATGTTTTATA
Organism: Tepidanaerobacteraceae bacterium; assembly: GCA_028706065.1. GTDB lineage: Bacteria > Bacillota > Thermosediminibacteria > Thermosediminibacterales > Tepidanaerobacteraceae > JAQWCA01. The sequence continues at coordinate 1,745 of JAQWCA010000025.1, read as the reverse complement.
TTATTTCTCAAAGTCAGACAAATAGCATGTAAGATTAATTCTAATCAGATTCATTTATCATTGTATTAATTTCTTGTAAAAGCACTGATACTGCCTTTTCCTCGGGTACAGTTTTTATTATCTCACCTTTTTTAAATATAGCAACCTTTTTTTTGCCCCCTGCAATACCTATATCAGCCTCTCTTGCTTCACCGGGACCATTAACAATACATCCCATAACTGCAACTTTAATAGGTTTTTTTATGTATGCCAATTTTTCTTCAACTTCTTTTGCAATACTTATTAAATCAATCTCTGTTCTTCCACAGGTAGGGCACGATATAAAATTTATACCACTTTTTCGTAGGTTTAAACTTTTTAAGATTTCAAAACCCACTTTAATTTCATCTAGCGGATCACCGGTTAATGACACCCTGATTGTATCACCTATCCCATCATATAATAATACACCCAAGCCTACCGATGATTTTATCGTACCAGTCAATAATGTTCCAGCTTCCGTTATTCCCAAATGTAACGGGTAATCAGCTTTTTCTGCCATCAGTTTGTAAGAATATATACTTGCAAGAACATCAGAAGACTTAAGGGATATCACTATATCATTAAAATTCAAGTCTTCCAGTATCTCTATGTGTCGCAAAGCACTATCAACCATAGCTTCTGGAATTGGCTTCCCATAACTTTTAAGTAAATCTTTTTCTAACGAACCCGAATTTACTCCAATTCTTATTGGTATTTGATAGGATTTAGCCACTTCCACAACCTTGCGAATTCTGTCAGTATCGCCGATATTCCCGGGATTTATTCTAAGACCGTCAGCACCTTGTTTAATCGCTTCAATTGCCAAACGGTAATCAAAGTGAATATCAGCTACAAGTGGAATGCGGATTTGTTTTTTTATCTTTGCTATAGCTTGTGCACTTTCCCAATCTGGAACGGCAACTCGAATAATGTCACAACCTGCCTCTTGTAAAGAGTATATTTGCTGTACGGTTGCGTCTACATCATAAGTTTTCGTATTGGTCATTGACTGTACACTAATAGGGCTATCTCCACCGATTCCAACATCACCTAACATAACTTTCTTTGATTTATGTCGTTTATTCATATGAAAATGATTCACCATGGCGCCTCCCCTAAGTTATTAAATTGCATTGTATATTTTGCACACATACTATCTTTGTATTATTACATATTGGGCCAAAATCTTTTTATTAAATCAAGTTCTCTTATATCTTTGAATAATACTATTACCATCAAAAGCATTAATAAAGCAAATCCAATAAAATGAATTAAACCTTCTTTTTCAGGTTCTACGGGCTTACCTCTCAGTATCTCTGCCACAAAAAATATTGCTCTGCCACCATCCAATGCCGGAATGGGAAACAGGTTGAATAAACCTAGATTTATACTTATTAATGCAGCTATGTAAAGAAGTTGGAAAACCCCTATTTTAGCTGCTTCGCCTACTATATGAACCATCCCAAGAGGGCCTACTACATCAACTTTTACTTGACCCCTCAACATCTGGAAAAGCCCCTGAAGAATCATCTTAGAAATCCAAAAAGTCTTTTGAACTCCAAACATAAGACTTTTGCTCAAAGAATGTTTGGCTACAACGGTTTTAATACCAATAATACCCCTCTGGGTATCCGGTTCTACCGATGTTTCCATACTATAGAAAATATGTTCACCATCTCTAATTACTGTGATGGCAATCTTCTCATTTGGTTTTTTACTAATTA
>JAQWCA010000024.1 GCA_028706065.1 Tepidanaerobacteraceae bacterium | reverse complement strand
AAGACATCGGTGATTACAGAAAAGAAAAAGAATATTAGGTATCAAGTATATCATTTTTGTTATCCTGAGCGACAAAACAGCGTGGTGTCTGAAAAGGAAACAATATTTTAGAAACTTATCTTTATCGAGAGCAGCATTTATGATAAAATGAGAACGACTTACAACAGAAAACTTTATTGCAATAATGGGAGAGGATATACTTGACAGCTCAAATACATAAGTTTAGAGTATTTGATAAGAAATTGGTTCTTGATGTAAATAGCGGCTCAGTCCTTGAGGTGGATGATGTGGCTTATGATATTCTGGAGTATTATGATAAATATTCTAATGAAAGTATCTTCAATAAGCTTGAATCAAGATACCCCAAATCAAATATAAAAGAAGCTCTGGAAGAAATACAAACATTAAAGGAGCAAAGGTATCTTTTTACCGAAATGAATGAGATGCCTATTCTCGAAAAATTGGACACAAGACACTATGTGAAGGCCCTCTGCCTTAATGTAGCCCATGACTGTAATTTACGATGCAAATATTGCTTTGCTTCAAAAGGTGATTATCATGGAAAACGGGAATTAATGAGTGCTGAGGTAGGGAGAAGGGCTGTAGACTTTTTGCTTGAAAAGTCGGGGAATATGAAAAATCTAGAGATCGATTTTTTTGGTGGAGAACCACTAATGGCCATGGATACTGTAAGAGAGGTTATTTCCTATGCTAAGTCCCTTGAGGAATCCCACCATAAAAAATTTCACTTTACAATTACAACTAATGCCCTTCTGCTTGATGATGAAGTTATACAGTATCTTCATGAGCATATGGATAATATAGTTTTAAGTCTTGACGGAAGGAAGGAAGTTAACGATTTTATTAGGGTAAGGGCTGATGGTAGCGGTAGCTATGACAATATCGTTTCTAACATAAAAAAAGTAGTGGCATTGAGAGAACGAGATAAAAAAGAATATTACGTTCGAGGTACTTTTACAAATTACAACCTAGATTTTGCCAGTGATGTCTTTCATTTGGCCGATTTAGGTTTTAGGGAAATATCCATTGAACCGGTTGTTGGAAAAGATGAGGCTTATTTATTGGAAGAAAGCCATCTGATAACCCTATTTGATCAGTATAAGGAAATCGCCGTAGAGTATTTAAAACGGAATAAATCAAAGGAAAAACCTTTTATATTTTATCATTTTAATGTGGACATATATCATGGTCCATGCATATATAAGAGACTGTGGGCTTGTGGAGCTGGGCGCGATTACTTGGCAGTAACTCCTTCCGGTCATATATATCCCTGCCATCAATTCATAGGTCAAGAAAGGTTTTTAATGGGAGATGTATTCGATAAAATACTTGATGAAAATATAATTAATCACTTAAGAGATACCCATGTATTTTCAAAGCCGGAATGTACTGAGTGTTGGGCTAAATATTTCTGTAGTGGAGGATGCAATGCCAATAATTTTCTAATAAACGGCGATATGAAAAAACCCTATAAAATCACTTGTGAATTGCAAAAAAAGCGAATCGAATATGCCATATACTTAAACAGAGCATAGACAATATAAAAAAACTTGTTCGATTTCGAGGTAACAATTTGTTGAAATTGGCAATAATACGTAAAAATAAACAGGTATTCTGACATTTTTACAAAAAATGCTAGATTTGGGCTATAATTGTATTTGTAAATATAGTAGAGCTATGGTAAAATTTTTTATGTGTGTGTAGATAGATTTAAGCTGGATAGCTATAAAGGGGTAGTGTGATGTTTAAGTTGGCACAGGAGATAGATGAAACCAAGGGTGATTTATATTCGGCTTTAGATGCTAAAAAGAGCTTAATTAACCAAGAAGTTTACTTGCTTAGTTCAAAGCTCGATAAGTTAATCTTTGAATACCAGTTGAAAGTTATTGATCATCGAATTTAAAAGTACAAACTTATAGTCGCAAAATGCGGCTTATTTTTTTCGATGAATTTTAATTCTCCCGAGTGTCTACCGATGCAATTAGCGAAGGAGAGATCTATAAAATCGATCCTGTGTTTGTCCAACCACTGCTATATCTCCCCATGAATAAGTTTTATAAGTATAGACATTAACAGTCTTCATGAATGTAAAGAACATTTTTTTTGTTGCTGACAAATTCAAAAATCTTTATAGGGCTTTGTGCCTTTATTTTTTTGCCGCATTTTAAGCAAAAATAACCCGTTAATACCATTTTCCCATGACTTACTTGTATTGGAAGTTTGCCGTATTTTTGCCAGCTTTTCCAACCTGTTTTACAAAGATTTTTTCTATGGTCATAATTTGCATACACCCATCGCAGAAGTTTATGAAAATGAAAAGGGTATTTAGTGTATAAAATATAGTTCTGAGGCAATCCTAGGGAGACTGAGTAATCGGCAAAAGCTTTTTCAACTTTCTCTTGTAATACACCTTTAATTTTTGTACTTTTCAAATTATAGTTTTTTGATTTCAGATACTCCCTAAGAATATCGAAAATATATCCCTGACAAAGTTCTATCGGTTCGTTTTTAGATATGGATAGTTCATTGAAGAATCGGGATATTATCTTGACAACATATTCTTGATATTTTTTTTCTTTAAAATTGTTAGGTGTGTAACAATCTAGGGGGATAAAGTCGTATTTAAACTGATTAAACCTGGTATAATACAGCCCAATACATGTGCCGCCTATAAGACTTCCGCTTCCAGCATCATCGATTTGTATCATTAAATCAACTCCTAGTGGCTAGTATGGCATCTTTAAAAACAAAAAAACCACTTTTGTTTTTATAACAGTGGCATTGAACATTTTACTATTTTATTGAGTATATTGGGATACAAATAATAATGGTCGGGGCGGCGGGATTTGAACCCACGGCCTTTCGGACCCGAACCGAACGCGCTACCAAACTGCGCTACGCCCCGACGAACCCATTATACTATATATAATTTTTAATTTCAAACCTTTTTTTCTTTTTGGGGATTATTTTTCGTATACATACCATAATATGGGACAATATAAAATAAAAGTAAAAAAGCAGGAATTATATCGAAAAAGGAGAAGATTATTTATGTCAGATAAAATCAAGGAGGTTGGTGTATTGGAAAGCACCTTTAAACGAAAAATACTAAAGAATGGTTTAAACTTATATGTATATTCTACTCCAAAATTTAAAACAACCACGTTTTGTTTATTTATTCATCAAGATCTTGCCAGACAAACAGCCACAAAAACTGCGCTTTTACCTTTTGTTATGAAGCGAGGAAATAAGAGTTTCCCCACTTCCAGAAGCCTTAGCTTATTTCTTGAAGATCTTTATGGGACAGATATGGGTGGGGATATTTTAAAACGAGGAGAAACGCAAATATTGCAGTTTTTTATGGAAACAATAAATCCAAAATATACACACGGAGAAGATGTTCTAAAAATAGGATTAGCAGCGTTTAAAGATATGATTTTGAATCCTCTTATAGAAGATGAAGGCTTTAAAATAGATTATGTGAAACAGGAAAAAGATACTTTAAAAAGAAATATAGAATCACTATATAATGATAAATTCAATTACGTTGTTGAGCGATGTTTTCAAGAAATGTGTAAAGATGAAGCTTTTAGCATTTACCGATATGGTAATGTTAAAGATCTAGATGTAATTGATAATAAAAATCTATATTTGTATTATCAATATTGCCTTACACACTGTCCGATAGATATTTTTGTGTTGGGAGATGTTAATGAAGATGAAATAGAACAATTAACCGAAGAAATGTTTTCCTTTGAGAGAAAAGATAATAAACGTGTGGAAACTAAGTTTGTATCAAAGATCATTCAAGAACCAAATTACGTTGAAGAAAAACAAAATATCAATCAGGGAAAACTTGCCATGGGCTTTAGGACCAATACCAGGTATAGCGATGATGATTATTATGCTCTGATGGTATATAATGGAATACTTGGAGGGGGAACCCATTCAAAACTTTTTCAAAATGTGAGAGAAAAGGCCAGTCTTGCTTACTATGCATTCTCTAGGCTTGAAAAAACCAAAGGTTTGATGTTGATTAGTTCTGGCATAGACTTTGATGATAAAGATGAGGCATTGGAAATCATAAAACAGCAGTTGGAAGATATTCAAGTAGGAAAGATATCTGATTATGAGTTTGACAGTACTATAAAAAGTTTGACCAATTCCTTCAAGGAGGCGGCAGATAATCCCTCTATGATTATTAGTCTTTACTTAGATGGAATTATCAACGGCGTGCAGAAGTCAGCTGAAGAAATTATAGGGAAATTACAAAAGGTAACAAAAGATGATGTGAGAAATGTAGCACAAAAAATATGCTTAGATACAGTATTTTTTTTGAATAAAAAGTAGATTGAAAGGTGGTTAATGATGGATAGCTATTTAGGAGAAAAAGTTTTTACTAAACACTCAAAAAATGGCCTTCAGATATATGTAGTACCAAAGAAGGATTACAATAAGATATTTGCTATGTACTCAACTCACTACGGCTCAATTGATAGCGATTTTATAATGCCTGATACAGGAGAACATCTTAAAGTTCCGGAAGGAATTGCTCACTTTTTGGAGCATAAGATGTTTGAAATGGAATATGGGAATGTATTCGATAAATTTGCAGAACTTGGTGCATCTTCCAATGCATTTACGAACTATACCAATACAACATACCTGTTTTCTGCGACATCCTATTTTAAAGAAAACCTAGAATTGTTATTGGAATATGTGGAAACACCTTACTTTACCGAGCCGAGTGTTGAAAAGGAAAAGGGTATCATAGCCCAAGAACTTAGGATGTATGAAGATGAACCTCAGTGGCAGGTTTTATTAAACCTTTTGAAATGTCTTTATCATGAACACCCTGTCCGCATAGACATTGGCGGAACTGTTGAGTCTATTCAAAAAATTGATGTAGATACTCTTTATAAATGTTACAATACTTTTTACCATCCCAGTAATATGATATTTTTCGTTATAGGTTGTATTGATCCAGATGATGTTTTCGAATTGGTGGAAAGAAATCAAAGCTCAAAGAGCATGATTCCACAGGGCGATATAGAAAGGATTTATCCTACGGAACCCCTTGATATAAAAAAGTCTGCACATACGGCCAATCTCGATGTTGTAGAGCCTTTGTTTTTGATGGGCTTTAAAGATACTGATGTAGGATATAATGGTCAACGGCTTTTGGAAAAAGAAATAATTACCGGTATTTTACTTGAGACGATTTTAGGTAAAAGCTCAAAACTTTATGAGAGACTATATGAGGAAGGTTTGATTGATGACAGGTTTAGTTTCAGCTATGAAGGTCAAAAGGACTATGGTTTTTGTACCATAGGCGGTGAAACCAGAGATCCGGAAAAACTACACTGTGAACTTAAGGAAAGTATATCCCAAAGTATTCAAAAGGGGATAGACCCTGAGGATTTTGAAAGGGTAAAAAAGAAATATATGGGAGAGTTTATTCAAGGGTTTAACTCTCTTGAGTTTATCGCTACTTCATTTGTATCTTATCATCACAAAGACATCAATATCTTTGACTATTTGAAGGTATTACAAGGGATTAACATGGAAGATGTTACAAAACGCCTGAACAGTTTCTTCGATTTTTCGAAACACGCGATTTCTTCGGTTATGCCAAAATAAGATTCACACGGAATTTTGATGGATTTATTCCATCTTTTTTTTATTTTACTGCTGTAAGAAGAAGGAATTTTTAAAGATTCATAGAATAATAGATTAAGTGGGGTGAAGTGGAGTAAAGTGGTGAGAATATATCCAAAGTGGAGTGAAAACTATGTTTATGGGGCAGTTCCAACATTCCTTAGATAAAAAGGGTAGGTTGATAATCCCAGCAAAGTTTCGTGAAATGCTTGGCCAGAGCTTTGTTTTGACCAAGGGTTTAGATGCATGTTTATTTGTGTATCCTAAAGACGAGTGGGCAGTGTTGGAACAGAAGTTAAAAACTCTTCCCTTTACCCAAAAAGATGCACGAGCTTTCATAAGATTCTTTTTTGCAGGGGCTGTTGAGACTGAAATGGATAAGCAAGGTAGGATATTAATTCCACCTCAACTTCGCGAACATGCTCGTATTGATAAGGATGTAGTTGTTATAGGGGTTTCAAACAGAGCTGAAATCTGGAGTCAGGAGCAGTGGCAATCTTACAGCACAGAAGCTGCAGTATCTTATGAGGACATAGCAGAAAAACTTGATTTAGGTATATAGGAGATGGAATTGATGGATTATCATCATGTGCCAATACTTTTAAATAAGGCTATAGAAATGCTGGCCCCAAAACCCGGAGGGGTTTATGTGGATGCTACACTTGGAGGTGGGGGTCATTTTCGAGAGCTTTTAAAGAAGGCTAACTATGAAGGGACTTTCATTGGGATAGATCAGGATGAAACCGCTATATTAAACGCTAAGAAAAATTTTTCTACATTTTCCGGTGATATACGGTTTATCCATGATAATTTTTATAATTTAAAACAAATTATAAAAGAAAATAAATTAGATAGTATAGATGGGATATTATTTGACCTTGGTGTATCTTCTCACCAATTAGAAGAGGGATCAAGGGGTTTTTCATATATGCAGGATGCAATTCTTGATATGCGAATGGATCAGCGAAAGACTTTAAGCGCAAAGGATGTAGTTAATAATCTACCCAAAGAAGAATTGAAACGAATTATTTATAAATATGGAGAAGAATCTTGGGCAGGTCGAATAGCTGAATTTATATGCGAATCACGTCAAAGGCGGGAAATAAAAACAACCGGTGACTTAGTTAAAATCATAAAAGAAGCTATACCTGCGAGGGCGAGACGACGGGGCGGACATCCTGCTCGTAAAACTTTTCAAGCACTTCGAATTTATGTAAATAGTGAGTTGGAGATTTTATCTTCAAGTATAAAGGATGCAGTAAAGTTACTTAAACCTGGTGGTAGGATTTGTGTTATTACCTTTCATTCGTTAGAAGACCGAATTATCAAAGAAACTTTTAAATATCTAGCTACTGATTGTATCTGTCCTAAAGAGGTCTTAATATGCATATGTGACCATAAAAAGATTCTTAAGATATTAACATCAAAACCCATATATCCGTCAGAAGAAGAAATAAACAAAAACCCTCGTTCACGCAGTGCAAAATTGAGGGTAGCCCAGAGACTTCCAGTTCTAAAACCGAGAAGAGGTGAATAAAAGTGGTAGTAGCTGAAAGAGATCTGCAAAGAAGAAACTTTTATCAAGAACAACATGAAATAAATCGTCGCTATAGAAGAAAGCAACAGGTAAAAGATAGGCAAAATCACAAAGCTACATATATAGTAAGGCTTGTTGTTACTGCACTTTTGGCTTTTCTACTATTATCGAGATTTGCCTATATAACTGAAAGTCAATACAGGCTTCATACTTTACAATCGGAAATTAACAATATTGAGTCACAAAATGAGAGACTCAGGGTGGAAATAGCCAGTTTGAAGTCGGTTGCACGTATTGAAGAAATTGCAAAAAATAAATTAAATATGAAAGAACCGAGGAATGATCAGATAATATATTTAAATGCCAATTAAATGTGTGGTGATAATAGAATGTCGGTTCCTCAAACTGTGATTAAAAGGAGATTGGTTTTACTCCTTTTATTTTCATTAATTATTAGCTTTATATTGTTGGGACGTATTTTCTGGATACAGTTTGTTCGTGGTGAAGAACTTAAACATCGGGCATTATCTCAATGGACAAGTGATGTGCCAATTGAACCTAAGCGGGGTACAATATTTGATACAAAGCTTAACCCTCTATCTATAAGTGCTACAGTAGATACAGTAGTAGCCAGCCCACCGGATATCAAAGATATTGAATCTACAGCCGCTTTATTGGCAACTGCTTTAAATATTGACCGGGTGAATATTGAAGAGACTTTAAAAGAGGCTAAGGACAAAAATAAAGGTGCCATATATATTAAACGCAAGATTACTGATGAGGAGTCAGAAGCGATTCGAAGGCTAGATTTAAGTGGGATATATTTTACCAAGGAGAATAAACGATTCTATCCTGAAAGAAATCTCTGCTCCCATGTCCTGGGTTTTACTGGCATAGACAGTCAGGGGCTTGATGGGGTAGAATTGATTTATGAAAAATACCTTAAGGGTAGTCCGGGCAGGATTGTATCCGAAACTGATGCCTTAAGTAGAAGGCTACCCTTTGGAGTGGATAAGTACATACCACCGGAAGATGGCTTGGATTTAGTGCTTACTATAGATAAAATCATTCAGCATATTGCAGAAAGAGAGTTGGAGAAAGCCTTAGCAGAACATAATGCTAAAAAGGGCATTGTTATAGTCATGGATCCCAAGAGTGGAGAGATTTTGGCTTTAACAAATAAACCTGACTATGATCCGAATAATTATAGCAAAGTGCCTCAACAACTCTGGCGAAATTCAGCTGTATCAGATGTTTATGAGCCGGGTTCTACTTTTAAAATTGTCACTGCCTCAGCAGCTTTAGAAGAAGGAGTTACTCATCTAGAGGATAGGTTTTATGATCCAGGGTATGTTATTGTTTCAGGAGTAAGAATAGGTTGTTGGTATCATGGAGGGCATGGCAGTCAAACCTTTATTCAAATAGTGGAGAACTCATGCAATCCGGGCTTTGTTGATGTGGCAATGAAACTTGGAAAGGAAAAGTTTATTAAGTATATAAAGGGGTTTGGATTTGGGGAAACCACTGGGATAGATTTGCCAGGTGAGGCAAAAGGGTTACTTGATCCGTCTAAAGTCGGTCCTGTGGAACTTGCTACTATATCTTTTGGCCAGGGGATTTCGGTGACACCTGTTCAGCTTATCTCATCTCTTGCTACAGTGGCCAATGATGGTAAACTTGTTCAGCCTCATGTGGCTAAGGCAATTATAAACAAAGATGGTAAAGCTATTCACGAGTTTTCTCCCGGTTCCTTACGTCAGGTCATATCTTACGATACGGCTCAGGAGATGAAAAGTATCCTGGAAAGTGTTGTAACTAATGGAACAGGCGGTAGGGGTAAGATAGAAGGATATAGGGTAGCAGGTAAAACCGGTACGGCAGAAAAATACGTTCCTGGGAAGTATGTAGTTTCTTATATGGGATTTGCTCCTGTTGATGATCCCAAACTTGCCATTTTAGTTATAATTGATGAACCAAGCGGTGGTCTTATTTACGGTGGCACCATTGCAGGTCCAGTTTTTCAGAAGGTTATGGAGGATTCACTTAATTACTTGGGTATAAAACCGGAGCTACCTCCGATTGAAGAAAGTAAAAATATCAAGGTGCCAGATCTTCGCAATCTCTTTATAGAAGACGCAAAAAAGATATTGATCCAAAACGGTTTATCAGCACGGGTTGAGGGTGAAGGCTATGTGGTAACAGAGCAAGTACCAATGCCCGGAGCAGAGATTAAAAAGAATTCAACAGTGATACTGAAGCTGTCCGATTCACGTACGAACAAAGATCCGGTGACAATCCCTGATTTAAAAGGGAGGACGGTTAAAGAGTCCACTGACATAATAAACGCAATTGGTCTAGACATTAAAATAGTTGGCACTGGCTATGCCATTAAACAAAACCCACCACCGGAAGTGGAAGTAGGGCTAGGAACTACAATAATGGTAGAATTTTCCCGAAATCCATGATACGAACAAGTAAAAAGAGGGAGTATAATGAATATAAAAGAACTGGTCAGCAGTATACAAGAGGTAATATCAGTTTCTGGCAACACTGATGTAGTAATAAATCAGGTTGCCTATGATTCAAGAAAAGTAAAAGAAGGAGCTCTTTTTATAGCAATCCCCGGTGCAAATCATGATGGCCATGAATATATTTTTGAAGCTCTTAAGCATGGGGCCAAAGCTATAATTGGGGAAAAAGAGATAGATCTTGGAGATAAACCATATATAAGGGTAAGAGACAGTCGGAAGGCTCTAGCAAGGAGTTCAGCATGGTTTTTAGGGTATCCCGGTAACAAATTAAAGATAATAGGAGTTACGGGAACCAGCGGTAAAACTACCATAACCTACCTTATAAAGGAAATGCTAAAAGAAGTAGGTGTATGTTCCGGTGTAATTGGTACTATAGGAAATGTCATAAATGATAGAAAATTACCGGCATCACATACCACCCCCGAATCCTTGGAATTAAATGAGCTTTTTGTACAAATGTTGCAAGAAAGCGTAAATTACGTAGTGATGGAGGTATCTTCTCATTCATTAAAGCTTCATCGAGTAGAGGGTATTAATTTTGATGTGGGAATTTTTACCAACTTAACTCAAGATCACTTGGATTTTCATAATAGCTTTGAAGATTATTTTTCTTCAAAGAAAAAACTTTTTTATAAATCGAAACGAGCTGTGATAAATATTGATGATAAAAGCGGCAAAAGGCTGCTGGATATAGTTGAAATTCCTGTATGGACATATAGTACCAAAAAAAACGCTGATTTGAAGGCTGAAAACATACGAGTTACTGAAGAAGGAGTATTTTACGAGTTGCTCTTCGAAAAACAAAGGTATCCGGTATTTTATGCTGTCCCTGGATTGTTTAGCGTTTATAATTCTTTGGCTGCTATAGCCACAGGTATTGCTTTAGGCCTTCCTTTAGATTGCTTAATTAGTGCTTTAAGTAAGGTAAAGGGTGTACCCGGTAGATTTGAACTTATTAAAAAGAGTCAAGATTTTATTGTAATAGTGGATTATGCACATAAGCCCGATGGATTAAAAAATGTTTTGTCAACAATTAAAGACTTTTGCAAAGGTAGAATTATTACTGTTTTTGGATGTGGTGGTGACAGGGACAGAGAAAAAAGACCGATTATGGGGAAAATTTCCTCAGAACTCTCAGATTTTACCATCATTACTTCTGATAATCCAAGGAGTGAGAACCCTGAAATCATCATAGAAGAAATAGAAAATGGGATAGTTGGGAATAATTATGAAAAAATCAGCGATCGTCAAATGGCTATAAAAAAAGCTATATCAATGGCTAATAAAGGTGACGTTGTTTTAATAGCCGGCAAGGGTCATGAAAACTATCAAATATTGGGGAATAAAATTATTCATTTTGATGATAAAGAAATTGCCGAAGAGTATTTAAGTAAAAGTAATGGAGGACCGTTAAATGAGGAGACTAACCATTAGAGAAATTATACAAGCTACTGGAGGATGCTCAGGTAATAACTGTGAGGAATTGATAACGGGGGTTTCTACCGATTCCAGAACAGTCAATATAGGAGATTTGTTCGTGCCTTTGACTGGCCCTAATTTTGACGGTCATGATTTCATTAAACAAGCCTTGGAAAGGGGTGCAGTGGTTTCCCTTTGTGATCAGAATAAAAAGGCAAAAGTCGACAGTGTATTGCGTAAAAATGTCATTTTTGTGAAAAATACTCATTCTGCATTACTTAAGCTTTCCGCCTATTATCGACAACTTTTTGATATTCCATTCATTGCTATTACAGGTAGTGTTGGAAAAACTACTACCAAGGAAATGATTTCCGAAATTTTATCTTCACGTTTTAAAGTGCTAAAAACCTCAGGAAATCTAAATAATGAAATAGGTTTACCTCTCACTATTTTCTGTCTTGAACAGTGTTATCAAATTGGAGTTGTGGAGCTAGGAATGAGCGGGCTTGGAGAGATTAACCGACTGGTAAATGTTGCTAAGCCTAAAATCGCTGTAATCACAAATATCGGTATTACCCATATAGAGAAACTTGGAAGCAAGCAAAATATTGCTCAAGCTAAGATGGAGATTCTTCAGCCATTGGGAAAAGATGACCTAGTTATTTTAAATGGTGATAGCCCAGAATTGTGGAATGCTAAAGATAGTATTATCCCAAGAACGGTGTTTTTTGGGCAAGAACGAGGCGATGTAAGAGCTAGGAATATTAAATCTTATGGTACAGCAGGCTTGGAGTTTGACATCTATGGTTGTTATGGAGAAATGACATTTAGAGTTTCATTACCGGGGATACATAATGTTAACAATGCCTTGGCGGCTATAGCCGTAGGTTTTGAAATGGGTCTTACGAAAAAGGAAATTGAATCAGGACTACTAAATCTTAAATCATCAGAGATGAGACTTCAGTTTAAAAAATCCTATTTCGGATCTGATATTATTGATGATACATATAATGCCAGTCCTGACTCAATGAAAGCTGCTCTCGATTTCTTAACACAAATCAGCCAAGGTAAGAAGCGAGCTGTGATTTTGGGGGACATGCTTGAGTTAGGTGATTTATCAGAAAGAGCCCACTGTGATATAGGTATGTATGCGGCTAAACGGGCGGAAGTTTTAGTTGCAGTGGGCAACTTTGCCCAAAGTTTTAAAGCCGGAGCCTTACAAGGAAGTATAGACAAAAAATGTATTTATACATATTTAACTGTCCAAGAAGCTGCTGAAGAAATAGAGAAGATTGTCCGGGATTGTGACATAGTTTTGATAAAAGCATCTCGAGGCATGAAGATGGAACAAATTACAAAGGTATTAGTTGGGAGGCAGTAAATTGCGTACCGAATTTTATACTGCGTTGACCTCTTTTATCATCACGGCAGTTTTGGGCATATTTTTAATACCGGCATTGTCCAAGCTCAAGTTTGGACAAATGGTTAGATCAGATGGTCCTAGACGACATTTAAAAAAAATGGGAACACTGACTATGGGTGGGATTATTTTTATTCCAGCCGTTGCATTAGCAGCATTATTATTTTCAGGCAGATCTTGGGAATTTTTTATACCGATTGTTTCGATGGTGGGGTTTGCTTTTATAGGTTTAGCTGATGATTTTATAAAAATAACTAAAAAAAGATCGCTTGGCCTCAGAGCTAATCAAAAACTGTTATTTCAACTTATACTATCTACAGGCCTAATATTATATGTATTTAGTAACTATCCGAGGCCTACAGAAATCTGGCTACCTTTTTATCCTGGATTTATTGATATAGGTATGTTTTATATACCTATTACTCTGGTATTTGTTTGTATGGGTACTGTCAATAGTGTAAATCTTGCGGATGGTCTAGACGGTCTAGTTTCTGGGGTTGTGGCCATTATAAGTTTTTTTTATACAATTATATTGATTATGAACAATCATGGGCACCTTGCGATTTTTAGTTCTGCTCTGACAGGTGGTTGTTTAGGTTTTTTACTCTTTAATCATCATCCTGCCAGGGTTTTCATGGGGGATACCGGGGCTTTTGGTTTAGGGGGTGCATTGGCAGCAATAGCTGTTTTGTCTCGCAGTCACTTTTATCTCGTTATATTTGGTATGACTTTTATTATTGAAACCCTGTCAGTTATTTTGCAGGTCATTTTCTTTAAAATTACCGGAAAGAGAATATTCAAAATGAGTCCTATTCATCACCATTTCGAATTATGCGGATGGAGTGAGCGAAAAGTAGTTTATACATTCTGGTTATTTACTTTCATGATGGGAATTCTAGGCCTTTTAGTGTTTAACTTAGCATAAGATTAAAGAAGGGGGAAATCCGTTGTGGACATCAAGGGGAAATATGTGCTGATATTAGGGCTTGCACGAAGTGGGATTGCTGCAGCTGTTGAACTTGTGAGTCTTGGTGCAAAAGTAACCGCCAGTGATATGAAGCCCAGAGAAAAGTTAAAAGATATAGATCTTTTGGAATCCTACGGTGTGAAGTTGGTTTGCGGAAGTCATCCGCCAATGCTTCTGAACAAATGCGATCTTATTGTTATTAGTCCGGGGGTTCCCAGCGACTTGAAGTTCCTAGATGATGCAAGAGAAAGAGATATACCCATTATCAGTGAATTGGAGTTGGGATACTGGTTTTCTAAAGCTCCGATTATTGCCGTTACTGGAACAAATGGCAAAACTACTACAACTACGTTGATAAGCGAGATTTTAAAAAATGATGGGAAGAATATCACATTGGCAGGCAATATAGGGATACCTTTGGTTCGGGAAGTTGAGAAAGCAGAAAGTAAAGACTATTTAGTAGTTGAGGTTAGTAGCTTTCAACTGGAAAATATTATGCATTTTAAGCCTAAGATAAGCGTAATATTAAATATCACTGAAGATCATCTAAACCGTCATAAAACTTTTGAAAATTACATAGAAGCCAAAGCGAAGATTTTTGAAAATCAGACAGAAGAAGATTATATAGTGCTGAATTATGATGATTCAACCGTAAGAACCCTTACCAAAAGGATTAAATGTAAAACTTTTTTCTTTAGTCAAAAACAAGAACTGGCAAGAGGAATATATGTAAAAAATGGTGTTATAGTGATAAGAGAAAATGGGAAAATATATCCTATACTTAAAGCGGAAGAACTAGGAATAAAAGGCAGTCACAACTTAGAAAATTCTTTGGCAGCTGCTTGCGTTGCTTGGATTGTGCGGATCAACTTAAATAATTTGGCGGAAACCTTGAAGGATTTTCACGGTGTAGAGCACCGGCTAGAGTTTGTAGCGAAAATCGACGGAATAAAGTTTATCAATGATTCCAAAGCTACAAACCCTGATGCGGCTCAAAAGGCCATCGAGGCATTAAAAGAGCCTATTGTGCTAATAGCCGGAGGTTATGACAAAAAAAGTGACTACAACAGTTTTGTAAGGACCTTTTCCGGAAAAGTTAAAAATGTTATCCTAATAGGTAATACAGCACAAGCTATTGAAAAAACTGCATTAAAACAGGGTTTTACTGATATCAAAAAGGCTGGTTCTTTGCCGGAGGCAGTTAAACTAGCATTTAAGGCAGCTAAACCCGGTGAAGTTGTGTTACTATCACCGGCCTGTGCCAGTTGGGATATGTTTGAAAGTTTTGAAGAGAGGGGACGGATTTTTAAAGAAGCGGTGCACTCGTTAAAAGGCTAGAAGGAAGTGATGAATGTGTCCCGGAAGCCACCGGATTTTGCCATACTTTTTACAGTTTTGGTTCTTTTGTGTTTTGGAATGATAATGGTATTTAGTTCTAGCAGTGTAAGAGCATATTATTATTATGATGATAGCTTTTATTTTTTAAAGCGACAAGTGATATGGTCTATTTTAGGGTTTATTGCTATGGTGTTTTTTATGAACTATGATTATTGGAAGATAAAGAAACATGAAAAATTGATTGTTTTTGTTATGTTTTTATTATTAGTTTTGGTTCTAATTCCAGGGATAGGCAAAAAAGTCCATGACGCACGGCGTTGGATTGGTATAGGAGCATTGTCAGTACAGCCTTCTGAAATCGCAAAACTTGGTATGATTATATACCTTTCCTGCGGATTAGAGAGAAAAGGAGACAAGGTTCGGTCTTTTTTTGCAGGGATTCTTCCTTTTTTAATAGTTATGGGTGCAGTATGTGGTTTAATACTTAAAGAACCCCATTTGAGTGCTACGGTACTCATAGGAGTAACTACTCTTATAATGCTAT
>JAQWCA010000229.1 GCA_028706065.1 Tepidanaerobacteraceae bacterium | reverse complement strand
GGAATTACCAGTCTTAGAGCTTGAGGTAAAATTACATTTACTATGGCCTGTTTTCTAGTCATTCCCAGTGCTTCAGCTGCCAGCCTTTGACCTTCATCAATGGATAGAATGGCACCTCGGAAATACTCAGCCTGATAAGCACTGCTATTTATTCCAAGTGCCAAGATTGCTGCCGGTATCCGGTCAAGAAGTATCCCTATATCCGGAAGCCCGTAATATATAATAAACAGCTGCCCAATCATAGGCGTACCCCGAATAAGCTCAATATATCCCATAGCCAAAGTCTTGATAAAACCCTTCCCATATGTCCTCATCAATGCCATTGGAAGGCCAATCATAAGGCCTAGCAAGAGAGCACCGGCTGAAAGCTCCAGGGATATTACAAGGCCTTTAGCAAGTTCCGGCCAAATCTCAATAAAAAACTTTAACTGTTCTATCATTATTCAATCAACTCCCGGTCATCGCCACTTGCATGAAGCCGGGCTATTTTGCTGATAAACTCCCGAGTCCGCTCTTTTCAGGATTGTTGAATATTTTTTCAGGACTTCCCATTTCGGCAACTACACCATCTTCCAAAAACACAATCCTATCCGCCGCTTCTCGAGCAAACCCCATTTCATGGCTTACCACCATCATGGTCATACCGGCCATAGCCAGATTTTTCATCACTTCTAAAACCTCTCCGATAAGTTCTGGATCAAGAGCTGACGTAGGTTCATCAAAGAGCATGATTTTAGGGTCCATGGCCAAAGCCCGGGCAATGGCTACTCGTTGCTTCTGTCCACCGGAAAGCTCAGCAGGATAATTTTGGGCTTTGTCAGCCATTCCAACCCTCTCCAGCTCTTTCATAGCTGACTTTAAAGCCTTCTTTTTGTCCATTTTTTTCACTTTAACCGGACCGATAGCCACATTTTGTAGTGATGTTAGGTGATTAAAGAGATTAAAATCCTGAAATACCATGCCAATTTGCTGCCGAACTTTACTTAAATTTGACCTGCCCGTTTCAATTTTTTTATCCCCTAAATAAATATCTCCGGCATCAGGTTCAGTCAGTCGGTTGATACATCGAAGAAGGGTACTCTTGCCTGTCCCACTGGGCCCGATAATCACCACGACTTCGCCTTCTTCAACTGTAATGGACAGACCCTTTAACACTTCTGTATCTTTAAATTTTTTATAAAGGTTTTCCACACGTAAAATAGATTTTGACATCAGAGATTCACCTTTCCAAGCCCGGAATCCTTGCCCTTGATTCGACCCGGGCCATGCTCTTTGTGAAAGCATAAGTTAGTATTAAATATATAAGACCTACGACAATATATGTCAATAAAGGCTGAGATGTACGGGCACTTACATACTCACCCCTCCTCATCAGCTCAGTAATACCCAGCACGTATGCCAAGGCCGAGTCCTTAAGAACTATGGTCGCCTCATTAGCCCAATAGGGGATAGCCCGACGCAGTGACTGGGGGAGAATCACAGCAAAAATACCTTGGTATTTACTCATGCCAAGTGCCAGCGCTGCCTCCATCTGCCCCATGCTTATGGATTGGATGGCTCCGCGAAAAATCTCCGATTGATATGCACTGGTATGAATAGCCAGAGCTAAGATTACCGCCCAAAAGGCCGGTATATCGATGATTTCTGAACCCAGAAAATATAGCATAAATAGAATTACCAGCAATGGCAGACTTCTTATAATCCGACTATAAAATATGACAAATCGACGTACAACTCCATTACCGTAAACCCTGCCTAATGCCAAAAAAAGCCCGATCGCCGTCCCCAGCATAAGGGCTATCACCGTTATTTCAAGGGTTATCCCTACCCCCGAAAGGAGGTAGGGAATACTGCTTAAAACCTTATAAGCTTTATCACTTATACCCATTTCGCTTCATCCCATAATACTAACTTTTTCCCCAGGCCTTTTTTCACGGCCTCTTTATAAAGGTAATCACCTATTATTATGTCCAAGCATCCCATTCCACGAGAACTAAACAGCGTAATTTCGTTATCCTTATCCCTGCCTGGCTTTTTGCTACACACCACTTCATTTAGAGCCCATATATCCTTTTCAGCTAGGTCGCCACTTTGAACCAATTTGTTTATGATGGAAAGGTTGTTTTCCTTCATTTGATCCCAGCTGTCCACTACAATTTTTTCTGCTTTTTTTACGACTCCTGCTTCTACTTCCCAGGAACTCATCTGTATAACCATAGCTCCGGTTTTTACCCATTCAGCTTTAACAAAAGGCTTCCTGCTGGTAGTCATGGTAGCTATGACATCAGCGCCGGTTACTGCTTCTTCTACACTATCCAATGGAATTACTTCAATTTCACCTTCAAACTCTGCCGCAAGTTTTTTCGCCTTTTCCAGATCTAAATCACACAGCTTTACCTGTTCCAAACTTGGAAGCACCTGCTTTAGAGCCATAATCATAGTGCGACCTATAACTCCTGCTCCTACACAGCCAGCCACCTTAGCATTTTTAGGAGCCAAGTATTTGGCAGCAACCCCGGCAGCAGCGGCGGTCCTCATAGCCGTGATTACCATACCGTCCATAATGGCTACGGGCTGCACTGTCACCGGATCGCTTAATATCACCATATCTATTCCCATAGGCAAATTACCGGTTTTGGCATTGGCCATTGATTCTGCTGCCCACTTGATCCCGGGTCGATTCACATCTCCGCCGATATACACCGGCATGGAGAAAAAATGTGACTGGGGATTTTCGCCAATGGGAATGCCGAATACGGTCTTTGGGGGATTGATAATTTCTTTCTGACCCTCAAGATAAAAGGCCTTTTCCACCAATTCCAAGACTTTTTTCATATCCAAAATTCCAGCTGCAATTACGTCTTCTTGCTGCATAAACAAGATTTCAGTTTTCATAAAGTTACCCCCAATTATTGTTTAAACCATTTGTCTTCTAATTGTTTTACAGTTCCATCTTCCATCATTTCATCAATGATCTTGTTTAATTTCTCAATCATTTCAGTAGAACCTTTCTGTAGAACGATTCCCGGATCTTCATCTTTTTCCAGTACTGTCTCCAATGCTACCTCTAACTCCAGTTCTTTAGCCTTCTCATAGGCTACCGGTAGATCTACTACAAAAGCACCTAGTCTGCCGTTTTTCACATCAAGGGCTCCTGCATTTGCATCAGTATAATATTTTACCTGGGATTCCTTGACGGCTCCAGCATCAATCTGATTCTTTGCCCAAGTGGCCATGGTCGTTCCTGTTTGAACACCAAATTCATATTTTAAAACATCACCAAGTTCTTTAATATCGGCCTTGCCATCGGGCTTAGCCAGAATTCCATGTTTTGTTAAATAATAGGGTTTTGTAAAATCTGCCTCTTTCAATCTCTCTTCATCAGGGCTCATACAGGCGATAATAGCATCGATTTTACCCTGTTTCAGAGATGCGATAAGACTTTCAAATTCAAGTGGTTCAATTTTAACTTCCATTCCCAATCGTTTCCCAACTTCTTGAATAAGATCCATATCAAAACCTGCAAAATCGCCATTGTCATCAACGAACTCAAAGGGCGGATAGTCAGGAGATGTTCCTACAACCCATACCTTTTTTTCCTCTTCTTGCTGCTTGCCTGCATCAGGTTGTTCTTGACCCTGCTCACTAGTTTGACCACATCCAGCTATAAGACCTATAATCAAGGTCAGACATAAAATACC
>JAQWCA010000228.1 GCA_028706065.1 Tepidanaerobacteraceae bacterium | reverse complement strand
ACGTTTCGTCAAGATTTATATTATAGATTTAATGTGCTTAGAGTGTCATTACCTCCTTTGCGGGAGCGCCAAGACGACATACCGCTGCTGATAGAACGCTTACTTGAAAAGATTTGCCGAACAACTAATAAAGCGCAACCTATAATTAGTGATAAAGTATTAAAAATATTTAGCTGCTACCATTGGCCTGGAAATGTAAGAGAGTTGGAAAATATTCTTCAGCGATTAGTGGTATTAAAGGCAGGCTCCTGTGTTTACCCGGAGGACATAGGTGAAATAAAAGAAAAGTCCATCGAAAAATTGCATGACGAAGATATATATAAAGGTACAGCCATAGAATTAAAAGGGAATCTTGAAGATATGGAAAAAGCAATTATCTCTACCACTTTGAAATTGACAGGTAATGATAAGGAAAAAACATGTGAAAAACTGGGGATAAGTCAAACCACATTGTGGCGAAGATTAAAAAAATGGAATATTGCTGAATGAAATATATTGCAAAATGATAAAATACAATATTCTACTGTATTTTCAAGGGAAAGAGGCCGTTTTTTAAAACAGCCTCTTTTTTCAATATGAAAAACCGATATCGATAAAACGTAACGATTCTAACTGTTACTATATAAAGATTTACTCGTTCAAGCTCAGTATTCATAAGCTATTATAGCTTTTGACAGCAGTTATTTCTTAATTATACTTTAATGTTGGCATAGATTTTGCAAGTTATTAATAGTTGTAAACACCCTAAATATAACTAAACTTTTTTAAATGGCTTTCATAAAAAGCCGATAATTCACAGCACTTTACTTTATATATTTGTAATTGATAAATGCATATCGGAAGGAGTAAATCTATGGGCTACATATCAATAATAGCAGATGATCTCACTGGTGCTAGTGATACGGGCATCCAATTTCGCAAATATGGCTTAAAAACAAAAGTTATAGTAGATCCTGACATATTAGAACAGTTCTTAGATAATGATGAGGTTTTGGCAATTAATTCGAATACTCGACCCTTAAAAAGTGAAAAAGCTTATAAAAGAGTTTACGATATATCCTGTAAACTAAAAAAAGCCGGCTTTAGCCGTATATACAAAAAGGTAGATTCAACGTTTAGGGGCAATCCAGGAATAGAGTTGGAAGCAGTTATGGATGCCTATGATGCAAAACTGGCAATAGTAGCCCCATCTTTTCCTGATAATGGTCGCTGCATGATAGATGGATATTTAAAAGTTACATCATTACTTTTTAATAACAACAAAAATGTGAAAAACAATAGTTTAGCTGATGAAATGGAACAAGAACTATGCCATGTTCCAACTCTTCTTCAATCAAATATGAGGAGAAAAGTTACTAACATAAATTTGAAAACCGTTCGCAAAGGAAGTTCCGCAATTCTAGATACAGTAGAAAAGCTTTATGAAGAAGGGTACCAAGTGCTGACAATTGATGCTGTTACGAAAGATGATCTAAACAATATTGCTCTTGCTTGCAAGTTGTTACCGGAAGCAACAGTATTGGCTGGAGCAGCCGGTTTTGCAGCATATTTACCTAAGGTAATGGAGTTGTCATATAATAAACTTGTAAAACTACCGTCGAAAGACGGAATTATACTTGTAGTAGCAGGAACATGCAACCCGACGACTCGCTGGCAGATAGAAGAAGTGTTAAAAAACATCAATGCTAATCTTGTCAAAATTGATACAGATAAAATAATAAGCGGAATGGCGCGCGAAGAAGTGCAAAATGTAGTACAAAAAATACAAAAACATATTAAAACAGAAAAAATAAAGACAAATCCAATGATAGTAGCGGTTGACACTCTCTTTAAATTGACTAAAGAAAACGAGTTCCCAATAAATAAATGGGGAAAGACTATAGCTTCTGCCATTGGAGAGATTGTCGGGATGTTGGTTGAAGATAATATAGTTCAATGTCTCGTAATTACCGGCGGAGATACGGCTCTCCATGTCTTAAATGCCTTAAAAGCGAGAGGAATAGATCTTGAAGAGGAGATCCTGGCGGGGATTCCATCAGGACGTCTATTTGAAGGTAAAGCTCATGATATTCCTATAGTTACCAAAGCCGGAGGTTTTGGATCGCCAATGGCACTTTTAGAGGTAATTGAACATTTACAAAATAATATTGGAGCAGAAAGAATATTAGATTTTTCGGGAGAAGCATAATTTTTCATAATTCTAAAATTTGTTACAGAGGTGGTATAATAATGCTAAAAGCAAAACCTATAATAGCTATTACAGTAGGAGATCCTTGTGGGATTGGACCTGAGATAACGGTTAAATCATTAAATAATGCCGAAATATATGATAAATGTCATCCTGTTGTTATAAGTGATGCTGATGTAATGAGACAAGCAGTAAAAATAGCAAAAGTAAATCTAAAAATTAATCCGGTAGAAACTCTTGAAGACTGTAAATATGAGTATGGGATAATTGATGTATTTGATTTGAAAAATGTAGATGTAGAACAAATTGAATTCGGCAAAGTAACTAAGTTGGGAGGTGAGTCGAGCTTTCAGTATATTGTAAAAGGTATCAAGTTGGCGTTGGAAGGCAAGTTAGATGCAGTTACAACCGGGCCAATACATAAAAAAGCCATAAATCTCGCAGGACATAAATATTCAGGGCACACGGAGATATTTGCCGATTATACTAAAACTAAAGATTACTGTATGATGCTTGTTGACAAGGATTTTCGAGTTTCCCACGTTACAACACATGTATCCTTTAGGCAAGTACCGGATTTAGTTAAAAAAGCCCGAGTTTTTAAAGTAATACAGCTTACAAATGAAGCCTTGATAAAAATGGGCATAGAAAAACCTCGCATAGCCGTAGCTGGCCTTAATCCCCACTCCGGTGAAGAAGGCCTTTTCGGGCGAGAGGAAATAGAGGAGATAAGTCCTGCCATTGAAGAGGCAAACTCAATGGGAATGCAGGTAGAAGGCCCTGTACCGCCCGACACCGTATTTGTCAAACTCAGAGGCGGCCAATACGATGCAGTAGTAACAATGTATCATGACCAAGGACATATTCCCATTAAACTGGTTGGCTTTAAATACGACGATAAACTAGGCAAATGGGGTTCCCTCTCTGGAGTAAATACCACTTTAGGCTTACCAATAATTAGAACATCAGTTGACCACGGTGTGGCCTTTGGCAAAGCCGGCAAAGGTACAGCAAATCCCGAGAGTATGATCGATGCAATAAAACTTGCAGCTGTAATGGCGGGTGGAAAGGAATGATTTCATTATGAAAAAAATACTCATAACAAGTCCTATCCATGCTTATGGAACTAATATGCTTAAGGAAAAATTTGAAGTGATTATAGCTCCTGATGAAAAAAAAGAAACCATTATCAAATTGGTTGAAGATGCCGATGCAATAATTGTTCGTCTAGCTGAAATCGATAAAGATATCATTAGTAATGGTGAGAAGCTAAAAATCATAGCAAAACATGGTGCAGGTGTTGACAATATAGACGTTAAATATGCAACCAAGAGAGGAACTTATGTAGTTAATACAGGAAATGCAATTTCCCTTTCTGTAGCAGAACATACTATAGCCGGCATATTAGCTATATTTAAAAGAATAAATATTGTTGATAATGCTGTTAGAGCTGGTAATTGGTTTATTAAGAATGACAACAAATCTATGGACTTTATCGGAAAAACATTAGGGCTCATTGG
>JAQWCA010000227.1 GCA_028706065.1 Tepidanaerobacteraceae bacterium | reverse complement strand
CATAAAAGATGCTGGCATTCCCATTGCATCACCGATAGCTGAGCATATCAAGCATCCATATACTCTATCTAACATCAAAAATCTCCTTTCTATTTTGCATGAGTTGTTTAACTGTAGTAATGTCAAAAATACCGTGAGGGCCTTTAAAGGTAGTGGTGATAGCACCACATGCCGATGAAAAATCAACTGCTTGTTTAATTTTACAGCCATTAATCAGACAATATATGAGTCCGCCGGCAAAACTATCACCGGCTCCAGAAGTATCAATACTGTTTACCTTATATGAAGGGATATAAAAATTATCCTCTTGTGTCCACACTTTTACACCATTGCTGCCCTGTTTTTCTAGAATAAATGCAATTCCATTTTTAAAGGCCCATTTATTAAAGTTATCATCCATATTTAACATGTTTCGTATCTTTGCTAGTTCACTCTTATTGGGAACTAGTACATCTGTACGCTTGAGAATAGATGTTAACATTTTAGAATCAATATGTTCTAACAGTGGCCCTGGGTCGAATAATATTCTACTACCACTGGATTTAAGTTGATCCAAAGTTTCTAGGATGTCTGAGTAAAAGCGATTATCCAGTAAAAAATACCCTGTCAAATAAACAAATGGGATATCCGTAGCAAGGTTTCTTTCCACCATATCTCTTTCAAATATCGTTTCACATCCCTTGTATGTTAAAAAGGTTCTTTCACCTTGCCCGTCTAGAATAGTGATACAATAGCCTGACATTTTCCCTTTAATAGGTTTTACGAACCTAGTGCCAAAACCTCGGTTTTTTAGGTATTTATATATTGTAATACCCTTAGGGTCATTGCCAATAGCTGAGATGATATAAGGTTTACAACCTAAGTTCTTCAAAGTATTGGCAACATTAATTGCACATCCGCCGACTCTTTCAAAACAATTAGTAATAAAAGTGTCTTGCCCTTTTTGGGGGTATTCATTAACTATAATATAGCTGTCGATTATTATACCGCCCATAACAAGTATCTTATTCCCGGCCATTTAAGCATCTCCTTTGTAATCAAGGATCAGATTGCTTTCAAAATCCCAGTCAAGATAAACTTTATCACCTATTTGAAACCTGGCTGAATTTTGTAAGTTCTGTTGTTGTACTCTTACTTCCAGTTGCATACAATCAATTCTGAAACTGGAAATATCACCGGCGTAAGTGATAAATTTTATGGTTCCAGGAATACTCAGGGGAGAAAGAGGAGTTCTGTAAAGTTTTATTTTTTCCGGTCGTATAGTAAGTGTGCATCTATCACCAGGATTTAAATTCTTTTGGTTTTTAAACCGTAAGATTTCCCCATTGTGCAGTTTGAACACATCCTCTTAAAGACCGGTATATTATTTATTGTTTTTCCATCAACTTCTATAATTCCACCATCAGGATTTTCAAAGCCTGCAATAAGCCTCAAAGTAGTTGTTTTACCACAACCGGAGGGTCCTAGAAGTGATAGAAATGCTCCCTGATCTATATCAATGTAAATGTTATCTAAAACGGTATTTCTCTCATATATCTTTGTCAGACCTTTTAAACTGAGATAACCCATTTTATACCTCCTATCTAAGCAATGTTACTTAAACAAGCTTTTGAGTGAAGATTGCATAACAATTGATATAAGTAATATGATAATCAAAGAAATACTCAGTATAATCGTAGATATAGCGTTTATTTCAGGAGTAAAACCAAACTTAATTGATGAGTATATTTCATATCTTGTATTCGGGCACCTATAACTAATACTGCGTAAGGAAGCGATATTACCACATGACCAAACAGAAGTACAATAAAATTACGGTCAAGGCCTAGAGATCTCAATAACAGCAAAATAGAAAGACCCATTATGATCCAAGGAATGGTCAAAGGGCAGGGCATTATATTGGGATTCATTAAAAGACATTGCCATCAATACAAATATTGGGACATATAAGAAACAGAATATGAATAAGGAATAAATCCAACCAAAAATTTTCTTAGCCATAGCTATTTTTCCTCCCTTGTAAATCTGGACATAATGCTCATAGATACCAAAACCATGGCTAAAAGGAGAAAGGCTATTGCTGCACCGAAATTCCACCCAAATATTTCAAAAAACTGGTCCTCTATGACAGTGCCTATGACAGACCCATTTACTCCACCTAGTATACGAGGCTCGACAAAACTACCAAGACAAGGCACGAAGACAAGAATGGAGCCTGTCACTATACCCGGTTTACTAAGGGGAAGTACAATGCGACGGAAAGTTTCAATAGGTGTAGCACCCAAACTCTTTGAAGCTTCCAGTAGGGAGTCGTCGAGTTTTTCCAGAGCCATATAAATTGTAATGACCATGTAGGGAAAGAATATATGCACAAGGCCGATTATTACTGCTTTTTGTGTGAACAAAATTCCTAAGTTTTCGCTGTTTAGTAAATTTAAACGGTTTAAAAACTGTGCAAGGACTCCGCCATCTCTCAAAAATATCAGCCAAGAGTAAGCTCTAACAAGTTGACTAGTCCAAAAGGGGATAATTATTAATAGTAGAAATATATTTTTTCCTCGGTCTATGATTTTTGCCATGATATATGCCATAGGGTAGCCTATAACCAAGCATATAATTGTAACTAGAAGGCTCATTTTAATGGTTTTCAAAGTTAGCTTCAAATAAAAACCCTTGCTAAAGAAATTTATATAGTTCTGAAGGGTAAGTTTGGCTACATATCCATCACTTAAAAAACTAAAATAAAGCATGATAAATAAAGGAATTATGGCAAAGGCTAATAAAATGAGCACTGCCGGGCTCATCAAAATCAATTTTTTTTTCATAGACTGTCCTCCCTTTAAATCAAAGGTAGGCGTAGCCTACCTTTGATTTAAAATAATATTATTCTGCTTTAACTTCTTGCCATAATTCATTCCAAGTTCTTTTTACATCCTCACCATGGTAAGAGATAAAATACAGCTTTTCCAAAGTATCTAGATCTATACAGTTTTCCTGGATAAATTCTTCGTCAAGATCTTCTATAGCTAGGGAGTTAACCGGTGCAGGCCCTCCTTGTTTAACCCATGATTCTTGAAATTCTTTACTTATCATATAATCAATAAACTTCATGGCAAGGTCTTTATTTGGGGCGTCTTTGACTATTGCCCAATTGTCAACCCAACCTATGCCTCCTTCTTTAGGCACAATAAATTTTATAGGTGCACCTTCTTGTCGCATAGATGCGGCTTGACCACTCCACATTAATCCTACGGCAATTTGGTTATTTGCAAAAAGTTTTGACCATTCATCACCGGTTTTCCAGTAGGTTCTGTTGAGGGGTTTTTGCTCCTTAAGCTTGTTTTTGATAGCTTCCAGGTCAGAAGGATTGTTAGGGTCTTGCCCAAGGGCGATGGCCGCTGACATGACCGCATCATTAAAGTCATCCCTAAATGCTATCATGCCTTTATATTGTTCATCCCATAGCACATCTATGGAGTTTATTTCATCGGTGATCATGTCAGTATTATAAGCTATTGAAGTAGAACCCCACACCCATGGTATAGCATAAACCTTATCATCTTTTAATCCTTCAGGCAGTTCTCTAAATTTTTGAAAGATATCAGCATAATTTTCAAGTTCGTTTGTGTTAATTTCTTCTAGAAGTCCTTCATTAACAGCAACTGGCAGGATTGAGGCATTTGGAAGAATTACATCAAGTTTACTTACACCACCGGTACGC
>JAQWCA010000226.1 GCA_028706065.1 Tepidanaerobacteraceae bacterium | reverse complement strand
GGTCATAGTATAGGTGTGCCTATTGCTGTTGCAAGTGACTATTCTTTTATTGCAGAAACAGCTACAATGACTATTCATCCTATACGGCTCACCGGTCTTGTAATAGGTGTACCTCAAACTTATGAATATCTTGATAAAATGCAAGATAGAGTCATAAAATTTGTCATAGAACATTCCAAAATAGATGAAACAACTTTCAGAGAATTGATGTTCAGTACAGGTAAACTTGCTCGCGATATAGGGACAGTTCTGGTGGGGTTAGATGCAGTTAAATCTGGATTAATCGATGAAGTCGGAGGAATTGGAGCAGCTGTAAAAAAATTGGAAAAATTAATAAAAAATAGATAAGGTGATTCTATGGTATTGTACACTTCAGTGCCTTTAGAAGTAGTTCTTGAGGGAATAGAAAAAAAACATGAATACCAAGAAATTGAAATTCATGGAATCAAATTAGTAATGGAACCAACAGGTATGAACCAAGCCAAGATAGTGAGAGTTATCAGCAGTAATCCTCAGGATTTTTTAAATACAAACTTTTCACCGGGGAAAATAATAACATTTCCATTTCAATAGGCCTGAAGGCCTATTTTTAGTTAAAAAAAGCTAGAATTATTTGCTAGTCTTGCATAAATATTTAGGTTAAATATTTTAGATTTTATTTTAAACTCTTTGTCTAGAAATAGCTTCTACTATATAATAATGATAGGCTTTTTTATATGATAACAAAGGATTTTTCAAAAATATGGAGAATAAAATTATTGAGGTGTTTTAAAATGGGAAAACCAACACAAACGGCAAAAAGCGATATTAGATGGGAAATTAAAGGTTTATTATTAATTAGTTTTGGCATATTAGGTATTTTTTCTATATATACAAATGCTGTAGGAACGGTGGGAAACTTCATAAGTATAAATTTAAAGGGTTTATCAGGCCAAGCTGCTATATTATTACCGATAGCGATAATTTTCGTTGGAGTATATTGTTTATATTGCAAGAGAAAGCCGAACCTTTCCCCTAGGATAGTAGGCCTTATTATTGTTTTCTTTGTAGTTATTTTATTATTCCATCTCAAAGCCCATACAGATTTACTTGAAATGAATTTTCTAGACAGATTAAGAAAGAGTGCGGACATGGGTGTTAGCGGGATTGGTGGAGGGATTTTGGGCGAAATAGGTCTGTCCATATTCGTAAATATTTTTGGTGTCACTGGATCCACCATATTGATAGTAACATTTGTAATAATAGGAGCACTCTTAATTACAGACAAATCTCTTGCCAGTATTTGCAAAAAAATTACTGTAACTAAAAAAAACATTCCTATAAATCCACCGATAAAGGACGAAAAAATAAGTGTTTTAAACACTGCAATGACAGAACTGCTATCAACTAATAAACAAACAGAGGAAAATACCGTTCTTGAGAAAAATGAAGAATCTACAACTGCAAAGCTAGCGAGCGAAACAAAAATCAGCGAAGATCCAATTGTTATAAATAATGAAGAAGAAATAAAATATAAACTACCTCCAATATCTCTACTTCGAAAAAATACTCTTAAACAAAGCAGCTTTAGTGAAAAGGAACTGTTACACAATGCGCAAATTCTTGAAAATACACTAGAAAGTTTTGGAGTGCAGGCAAAAGTAATACAGGTAAATTGTGGCCCAACCATTACTAGGTTTGAAATACAGCCATCCCCAGGTATAAAGGTCAGTAAGATTGTTAATTTAGCTGATGATATTGCTTTAAGCTTAGCGGCTCCGGATGTTAGAATAGAAGCACCTATTCCGGGTAAAGCAGCGATTGGAATCGAGGTTCCCAATAAAACAAATTCTACGGTTTATATACGGGATGTCTTGGAGTCTATAGAATTTAATACATCCCAATCTAAATTAACCATAGCTCTAGGTAAGAATATAGGCGGTAATCCGGTAGTAACCGATCTTTCTGGAATGCCACATCTTTTAATAGCCGGGGCTACTGGTTCAGGTAAAAGCGTTTGTATAAACACTATTATATCCAGCATTTTGTATAAAGCTTCGCCAAGTGAAGTAAGATTGATGATGATAGATCCCAAAGTGGTCGAATTGGCTATATATGATGGTATTCCCCATCTTTTGACCCCGGTGGTTACCGACGCCAAAAAAGCGGCTTCGGCTCTGAACTGGATGGTAACGGAAATGGAAAGAAGATATCAGACCTTTGCCCAGGAAGGTGTCCGAGATATAACGAGATATAATGAATTATACAACGAAAAACCGATGCCTAAAATATTGGTTATAATAGATGAACTGGCTGATTTAATGATGATTTCCCCTCGTGAAGTAGAGGATAGTATTTGTAGGCTTGCACAGATGGCGAGAGCAGCAGGTATTCACTTGGTGGTGGCTACACAGAGACCTTCGGTAGACATAATCACAGGTTTGATTAAAGCTAATATCCCCTCTAGAATTTCTTTTGCCGTTTCTTCTCAAGTCGATTCTAGAACTATACTAGATGTTTCAGGTGCTGAAAAATTACTGGGAAAGGGAGATATGCTTTTTTTCCCGGTTGGAGCAGCTAAACCTACCAGAATTCAAGGAGTTTACATATCTGAAGAAGAAGTAGAAAAGCTTGTAGATTATGCAAAAAAACAAAAACAACCAGCTTACGAAAAAAATCTTTCTGACTTTAAGGAAAAACAGCCCGATAAAAAACATGAAGATACTGATGAATTATTCCAAGAAGCTGTTTCAGTGGTTATGGACAGTGGCCAAGCGTCTATTTCAATGCTCCAACGGCGATTGCGAATAGGATATACGCGTGCAGCTAGACTTATTGATGATATGGAAGAACGGGGATTTGTAGGTGGCTATGAGGGTACTAAACCTAGAGAAATATTAATAACAAGAGAACATTTCGATAAATATTTTAGTAGTTAATATTAACATAAACATATTTTACTTTGACCACGGAAAATCTGAGGCTGAGATATTTTGCTATTATATGGGGGAAAATATCAATAAGGGGTGAGATATTTGAGCTTTAATATTGATGATATAAAAAGTCTTAAAGATTTAGGCGAATATTTAATGAATGAGAGAAAACGGGCGGGCATAACTATAGAGCAAATACAAAAACAAACAAAAATAAGAATAAAATATTTAGTAGCCATTGAAAATGGAGACTTTACTGCAATCCCCGGTGGCAGTGTTTATGTAAAAGGGTTTCTGAAAAATTACGTTGATGTCATTGGCCTTGATTCTAATATAATTATTGAACTTTACAAAAAAAATTGGAAAGAAACCGAGAAAGAGAAAAGTCCAGATATTTCCTCAAAACAAGAGACAACAGAGTTACATAATATAGTGGTTGAGCCAAGAATAGTAGGTATTACGATCTTGATAGTGATGTTCTTTGTTTTGTCCATAGTATCAATTCGATCATTTAGAAATAGAAACTTTTCAGAGGAAATAACACCTCCTATTGCTCAGCAAGAACCTGTTGATATTATTAAAGAGCCTGCTCTAGAGGAAAGTCCAGAAGAAGAAACGGAAATAATGGTAGAAATAGTAGAAGATACAAATAGAAAAACCATCTATGTGATAGATGATGAATATATTGAAGTAACTTTAGAAGTTGCTGATGCTCGGTGCTGGATTTCAGTTAATAAAGGTGGCTCTGTTGATTATGAAGGTAATTTAACAGCAGGGGAATTAAAAACTTGGAGAGCAGAAAAAGATATAAG
>JAQWCA010000225.1 GCA_028706065.1 Tepidanaerobacteraceae bacterium | reverse complement strand
ATATATCCGAGATACAATGTTCTATTAATAAACTCTCTAATATCTTTTTTTACTTTTGTTTGAAAGACCTTTTGAACAATCCTAAAAGATTGGGGGCCTGAAATCCTGACAATTCTAATGCCACCTTCACCTATGGCTGTTGAAATAGCTGCAATAGTATCAGTAGAGTTTGTATTCATGACTTATCCTCACTTTTAAATAAGCCCCAAAGCTTTATGCCATGGGGCTGTCGTTATTTTATCCTAATGAAATAACTATCCTTCTATAGGGTTCCTCACCTATACTCTTAGTTTTTACCCCTGGAATCTGTTGCAAAGCTGTATGTATAATACGACGCTCATTAGGGTACATTGGTTCAAGAGTAATACTTCTTTTAGTCTCTTTAACCTTGTTGGCTATTCTCATGGCCAATCGCTCCAAAGTCTTTTCTCTCTTTTCCCTATAGTTTTCCGCATCAATCAACACTCTTGTGAAATCTTTGCTATTGCGATTTGTTACCAGAGAAGTGAGATACTGAAGGGCATCTAATGTACTACCGTGTTTACCTATCAATATGCCGGCATTTTCACCTTCTATCTCAATATTCAAAACACCGTTATTTAAAGAACTATGAATTTTTACATCGTTATCAATAAATTTTACAAGCCCTTTTAGAAACTTAATTGCTATTTCTTCAGGCCGTGGTTTAACAACAACCTTTATCTTGGCCATCTTAGATAAAAACCCAAATATCCCCCTATTTCCTTCTTCCAATATTTCAACTTCAACTTCATCACGACTCATCTTTAGCTCGTCTAAAGCCTGCTTGATAGCTTCATCCACCGTCTTAGCCTGTTTTTCTAGTATCTTCATTTCATTTTCCATCCTCCTTGACGGGAGCTTTTGGACGGGCAAATAACAATTGTTGAAGAATCTGCACTATATTACTTATAACCCAATATAATGCAAGGCCCGCTGCAAATTTCATTGACATCCAACCAATTAACAGCGGCATGACTATACTCATTGAAGCATTGGGATTATCAGTTCCGGAAGGTGTCGATATTTTTGTCTGCAAATAAGTAGTGCCTGCAGCTAGGAGAGGCAATATATAAGTACCATCCGGGGCACTTAGGTTTTTAATCCATAAAAAACCTGCCTCACCAAAGTTATATGTCTGAAACACCCTAAATAATGCAATTATAAAGGGAAATTGGATAAACAGAGGAAGACACCCTCCCATTGGATTAATTTTGTTTTCTTGGTAGAGTTTCATTATTTCCGCATTTAATTTTTCTTTATCATTTTTATACTTTTCCTGTAATTTTTTCTGCAAAGGTGCAAGTTCTTGCATCTTCTTCATGGAATTAATCTGCATAAAACTAAATGGAAGAAGAATTAATTTTATTATCACTGTCAGCAAGATTATGGCGATACCGTAATTGTTGGTGTAATTAAATATCAAATCCATCAACTGCTTCATCACGCCTTGAAGATAAGCCATTGGCTGCTCCCCCTCGTATTCTTTATTTTTAGTAACTTTTTAATTTTTATTAAACGGGATCATATCCTCCGGGATTAAAGGGATGACATTTTAATATCCGTCTTAAAGCTTTCAAGCCACCCGAAACCACCCCGTATTTTTCTATGGCCATAAGTGCATAATCTGAGCAGGTGGGATAAAACCTACAACTTTTAGGCTTTAAAGGAGAAATAAATTTTTTATAAAACAGTATTATTACAATTATTAACCTTTTTACCATTCCATATGC
This sequence comes from Tepidanaerobacteraceae bacterium, assembly GCA_028706065.1. GTDB lineage: Bacteria > Bacillota > Thermosediminibacteria > Thermosediminibacterales > Tepidanaerobacteraceae > JAQWCA01. Next base: position 1,974 of record JAQWCA010000225.1, on the reverse strand, counting down.
GCCCTCTTTTTAATAGAGTTTTCATTTCCTTTTCAATTTTTTTGTATTCTAAACTCGATGCTGCAGGTCTGGCGGATATAACTATATCCCAACCTTTTTTTATTGAATCTATATTTATCCTGAAAATTTCTTTTACCCGTCTTTTAATCTTGTTCCTTACTACACTTTTACCTACTTTTTTTGAAACAGAAACACCTAATCGGGAGTGGTTTAGATGATTTTTTTTTATGTACATAGTAAAAAAAGGGCTGGTCCATCGCCTTCCCGCTCTGTATACGTTCTTAAATTCTAAATTTTTTGTTAATCTAAGGGCTTTTTTCAATAACAATTTCCTCCGACTAAATACTAAGCCCAAGCGGCCAAAAAAAGGCCGCTTAAAGCCATATTGCAGACTAGGCTGTTAAACGCTTTCTGCCTTTTGACCTTCTGTTTTTTATTATATTTCTTCCGTTTTTCTTTAACATACGCTTCCTAAAGCCGTGAACTCTTTTCCTATACCTACGTTTTGGCTGGTATGTCTGTTTCATATTTCCACCTCCGACCTCTATATAAATATATTTTTATAAATTCCGCTTTTGACTATTAAGATTATAACTTATAATATAATTGACTGTCAAGAAAAGACTAATGTTTATACTGTTTAACTATTTTTCATTTTTACGCGAATATAAATATGAACAATTAAAAAATATGGGACATTTTTAATTAAAAACCTTTGACTTGTGTTTCCTTTATTGAATATACACGTTTATTCTGTTATTATTTAATTGGCTTATTATATTTTCTTCGCGTTTACGGGGAGGTTTTTTTATGTCTATTGACCCTTCATATTTATGGCAGCAGGTTTTAAAAATACTCAGTAATGAATTGAATAATGATATGTCCTTTAACACTTTTTTAAAACCTGCAAAACTTTCTGCCTTAGAAGGGGATACAGCTATTGTCGAAGTACCAAATGACTTCATGAAATCCATTATAGAAAAACGATATTTAAACCTTATCAAAGATATTTTGAGCTCTATTTTAAAACAAAATATAAATGTGGTCTTAAATATCAATCAAAATGGCTTCGACTCAAAAGCAGTTTCCCCTGAATCCATTCCAATGGATAAGGTTCCAGAAGTAAAGACTTTAATAGATGACAGTATTCCTTCACTAAATCAAAAATACACCTTTGATACTTTTGTTGTAGGCAACAGTAATCGTTTTGCCCATGCCGCTTCACAGGCAGTAGCCGAATCACCGGCTAAAGCCTATAATCCTTTTTTTATTTACGGCGGTGTAGGTCTGGGGAAAACACATCTCATGCATGCTATTGGCCATTACATACTGGCACAGGATCCCTCTTGTAAAGTGGTATACCTTTCTTCGGAAAGATTTACCAATGAGCTCATTAATTCCATCCGAGATGACAAGAATGTGGAATTTCGCAACAAATACAGAACTATTGATGTCCTTCTAATAGACGATATTCAATTCATAGCTGGTAAAGAGAGAACTCAGGAAGAATTTTTCCATACTTTTAACGCACTTCATGAAGCCAATAAACAACTAGTTATATCCAGCGATCGTCCACCCAAAGAAATTCCAACTCTCGAAGAGCGTCTGAGATCCAGGTTTGAATGGGGTCTTATCACCGATATTCAACCACCGGATTTTGAGACAAGGATTGCTATTTTACAAAAAAAAGCTATGATGGAAAATCTAATAGTTCCCGGTGATGTTATAAACTTCATCGCAACAAAGATTCAAACAAATATCAGAGAGCTTGAAGGGGCACTTATTCGCATAGTGGCTTACTCTTCACTGACCGACAGTCCTATAGAACTTAGCCTTGCAGAACAGGTCTTAAAAGATATTCTCCCAGATGCAAGGCCGAAAAAGGTAACAGCTGTACAAATTGTGGAAGAAGTGGGAAGTCATTATTCTATTAGACCTGAGGAATTTAAATCCAAAAAGCGGACCAAAGATCTG
>JAQWCA010000224.1 GCA_028706065.1 Tepidanaerobacteraceae bacterium | reverse complement strand
TAATTATGACGACGATATCGTGCCGCTTTCTCAAAAGCACGATGGCGGAAGCATTACCGAGCGGCACATAATTTATGCGCTTGCTTTAAAAATCAACAATAAAATCGGAAAAGGGCAAAAAACCCTTGACTTTTTAAAAAAACAGCTTAAACTTAATGTATCTGCAAAAAACTCGGAGTATTTACTGGAAATCGATAGCGAAAACTACACCTACGACCTGCTGGGGGTTTTGAAAAGCGATTTTGTTGAGCGATTTTTCATTCCCGCAACCGACGAATGTCCCCCTGTACGCGAAGTTATAGCCCTCGCAAATGAAACGGGCGCAATTTCCGCATACGCATATCTCGGGGATGTCACCAACTCGGTTACGGGGGACAAAAAAGCTCAAACATTTGAAGACGGTTTTTTAGACGAGCTCTTTAGCGAGCTTAAAAAAATCGGATTTAATGCTGTAACCTATATGCCCTCCCGAAACACAAAAGACCAGCTTGACCGCCTCCGCAAGCTTTGCGACGAGTATGGCTTTTTCCAAATTTCGGGCGAGGACATCAACTCCCCCCGCCAATCATTCATATGCTACGCACAGCGTGCGCCCGAATTTAGAAACCTCTACGACGCTACCTTTGCGCTTATCGGACACGAGAAGGCCGCAACCGAAAACTTGACGAAAGCCTTCTTTTCTGAAAATTCAATTAGTGAAACTCCAAGTCTGCAGGAGAGAATTCAAAAATATAAAACACTTGTTTTATATTTTTAAAAGACTTGAGGGATAGTATGAAGTTCAAATTTGACGCACACGTTCACACATCTGAAGTTAGCCCTTGCGGCCAGCTTTCCGCCTCCGACACCGTTCTCCTTTATAGCGAAGCGGGTTACAGCGGAGTTTGTATAACCGACCATTTCACAGATTATTATTTCGAAAAAACCTCCAAAAGCTGGAAGGACAAAGTCGATGACTATTTAAAAGGCTATCGCGCCGCAGTAAACACGGCAAAAACCCTTGTTGACGGCGAATTCACAGTTTTACTCGGTATGGAAATTCAGTTTAAACACCGCAAAGGCAATAATAACGAATATTTGGTTTATGGTTTTGACGAAGATTTTTTATACGAAAATCCCGAGCTTTACAAGATTGATATTGAGAGGTTTTCCGAAATCGCTCAAAAAAACAACCTCCTCATCTTTCAAGCCCACCCTTTCAGGGATGGTATGGTTCCCTCTCCCCCCGCGTTTCTGTTCGGTATCGAAGCATTTAATGCGAACCCCCGCCATAATTCGCGAAACGCCGCCGCCAAGGAATATGCTGAAAAAAATAACCTGCGTATGATTTCCGGCTCCGACTGTCACCAGTCGGTTGATGTCGGCTTGAGCGGAATCGTCACCGAAACCCCGATTAGAAGTATGACCGATTTTATATCAATACTTCGAGACAACAACTACCACCTAATTACCTTTTAGATTAAAGCAAAAAAAGACCTCTAAGGGAGACACTTCATAAGGAAGTTGTCTCCCTTAGGCTTTGTAATCAGCCAGTATGATTGAGATTGTAAGAAAATCAATATATTTGGAGTGAGATAGTCAAACAAAATTGTAACGCTGACACTGATATTTTTAACAATAACTAAATCTCTTTTCAAATGGTGTCAAATATCCATTTGATGAATGGGGTCTAATGTGATTATAATATACAAAAATATAGTCGTATGTTGCCTTATTTAAAGCTTCATCACTCTCAAAACTATGATGGTTTACGAAGTCTGCCTTGAATGTCCCATAAAAACTTTCCATTGGAGCATTATCATATGGACACCCTGCCTTGCTCATACTTTGTGTGATATTTTGCAAAGAGCAAAACTCTGTAAAATCTTTGGATGTAAACTGGGTGCCTTGATCTGAATGTAGGATAAAACCTTTTTTTATTGTGTTGTGGTTTAATGCTGCTTTAAGTGTTTCAATTGCTAATTCAGCATTAATACGATTACTATTTAATGTAGCAACTGGAGAACGATCATATAGATCGATAATTGTGCAATTATAACGTTTTGCTCCACCTTCAAGCCACATATATGTAAAATCAGTACACCACACCTTATTTGGGGAATCAACTGAAAAATTTTGTTTCACTAGGTTATCAAATTTTTTATAGCAATCACCTTTTTTATATCTTGGTTTTTTGCGTACCACAATAGAACGAAGGCCTAGTTCCTTCATATATTTATGAACAGTTGGATTACTAAGAATAATATTTTTTCTACTAAGAAAAATCTTCATCATTCGGTAACCAGGTCTACCTGCATACTCATGATAAATTTCTTCTATAGTAGATTGAATAGTGGCTTTATTGGCGTAATAATCAGCTTTCCTATTTTTTTTATAATTATAATAAGCATTTGGTTTAATATTAAATTTATTTAGTAACCATCGTACACCAAACTCCTCATTATAAGTCTCAATGAATTGGTATTTCTCTAATCTAGTTCCTTTGCGAAGAATGCGGCGGCTTTTTTTAAGAAGTCATTTTCCTTTTTAGATTCAGCTAGTTGCTTTCGTAATTTGAGATTTTCTGCCATAAGATCCTTCTCATTATTTAATTCTGGATTTATTTCGCATTCTTCACTGTAGTCACGAATCCATTTGCGCAAACTACCTTCACCTAGATTATATTCTTGATTAACACTTTTCATTTGACGTCCTTCTTCAAGAACTAATTTTACCATTTTCTTCTTGAATTCTGGTGTATATGTTTTTTTAATTCCTGCCATTGTAATAGCCTCACTTTCTTATGAATTATTTTATCATAAATATCAGTGTTACTGTTACAATTTTATTATATCATCTCATTATCCACTTTCTCTCTCCTCCTTTGGCTACATGAATTTCATGCCAGACTGATGTCCCTCATTGCCCATCTCGTCATATACCTTATCAAACAAGTAACGAGTTTTATCCAATCGATCATCCGGTTTTCTGGCCTGAGTAAAGATTTCACCGGTATTCTGCTTATACCCTGCCCGTTCTGTTAAAAAGACTCCACGACCTTTTGTAAGCTCCGAAAGCTGCTCTTTATAAAATTGTGATGTGCGAGCCGGAATTTTTCCTGATACTACGACTTCGTTGTGCTGTGTCTTTATTGATACAATATCTGCATGAAATTTTTTCAGATCATTGTAAACACGCGCATTGCAATCTTGGGGAACATAAAGCTCAAATGACAGGCAGGGCTCTAACAACTCCGTACCTGACTGTTTTAGGGCTTGATCAAATACAATAGGAGCTAAGTGCCGAAAGTCAGCAGGGGTACTTACCGGACTGTAGTATACGCCATATTCAAAACAGACTTTAAGATCTGTTACTTCCCATCCATATAACCCCTGCTCACAACCATTTCGAACACCTTCTTCAACGGCGTTCTGAAATGATTTATTTAAATATCCATAGGACACTTTGCTTTCATAGCGCAGTCCAGTTCCAGTGGGAAGCGGTTCGATTGACAATCCTATGGATGCCCAAAAAGGATTAGGGAAGACCTCAATATGGGCAGTAAAGTCTGCCCTTTTCAAAGGCCGTTCTTTATAAATGGTTGTTATATTCTCGATTTTGACTTGAAGATGGTATCTGTTTTGTAACAAAGAAACGATGACTTCCATTTGTACTTTTCCGAGGAATTCCATAATAATATCGTTGCTTCTGGAATCCAATTTATATTGCAAAAGAGGATCTGTTTCCGCCAGTTCCGATAAGGC
>JAQWCA010000023.1 GCA_028706065.1 Tepidanaerobacteraceae bacterium | reverse complement strand
CTCAATTAATTCACTTTCCTTCACAAGGCCCACAGCAATGGCAGTGTCATCATCAGATGTTACAAAGCCATCCTCAAATTCAACAAATGTAAAGTTTTCATTGGCAGCCGCCGCACTGACAGCTTCTGGCTTCTCCGAGATATACCCATCGATCATTCCTGATTCAAGAGCAACCCTAATTGCAGAAAAATCATCCATAGCGGGTTCTTTTATCACACCTTCGATTTGGTCAATTACCGTATAGTGGAATGTGCTTATTTGAGCAGTTACTTTTGCACCTTTAAAATCTTGAATGGAAGTAGCTTCTTCATAGTTTCCTCCTCTTTTAACAACCATAACCAAATCTGATTTGTAGTAATTGGCCGAGAAATCTATGCTTTCTTTGCGCTCCGCCGTAGGTGACATGCCTGCGATAATTGCATCAATTTTACCGGAAGTTAATGCGGGCAAAAGACCAGACCATTCAGTTTTGACAATAACCAGTTCTCTTCCCAAGCCATCGGCGATCCTTTTTGCAATTTCTACATCATATCCTGCTGCATATTCGGCACAACCATCTATTGGCACTGCACCATTGGAATCATCAAGTTGAGTCCAGTTAAACGGCGGATAATCGCATTCAAGTCCTACTTTAAATGTTTTAGCTTCCGGTGTATTCCCTACCTCCTGTGAATTTGCATTTTGTGAATTGTTACTTGATCCACACCCTGCCAGTAGCATGATTATTGATAAAAATATTGCTACTGATAATAATACTTTTTTGTTCATTACTTATACACTCCTTTTTTTATTTAAGTTAAGGGAAATACAAAAAGACCCGAGATGAACTCGGGTCTTAATATCTACATTTTTCCCAAATTCCTCTACTTCCCCCAATTGAGATAGCTCAACTCAATAAACCGGGATGTTTATTGAGACAGTCCTACAGCTATTAACTGCAGGCCCAGCAAATAATATGAGAGAATATTATTTGCTTCGGCAATACTTCCTTCTTCTTAGAATCATCGCTTCACTCTCAAGCTTCACTAAGAATTGTTAAGTATTGCACCTCTACCCCACTTGCGAAAAGTGAGGCTTCGCCTTATGAAATTGTAATATCAGTTTACAACAACTTAGTATATCTGTCAACCTATAACGAAGATTTTATGTAATTCATTCCTTTTCATCCGCACTGGTCCCCTCTAGCTCTACAACTTCATTTTCAGACAACATTTGAACATCTAAGGCTAGGGACTGGAGATCTTTTATCAGAACCTTAAAAGATGCTGGAATACCTGGTTCTGGTATGTTTTCACCCTTAACTATAGATTCATATGTTCTCACCCTACCGGCGACATCATCAGATTTGACTGTAAGCATCTCTTGCAGCGTATGTGCCGCTCCATAAGCCTCCAATGCCCACACTTCCATTTCTCCGAATCTTTGACCGCCAAACTGGGCTTTCCCTCCCAAGGGTTGTTGTGTTACTAAGGAATATGGTCCTGTTGACCTTGCATGAATCTTATCATCAACTAAGTGATCAAGTTTCAACATATACATATAGCCCACAGTAACTTCTCGGTCAAAATATTCTCCGGTTCGACCATCGCGAAGCTTTGTCTTACCATCTCTCGAAAGACCTGCTTTTTCAAGTGTTTCCATAATTTCATCTTCAGTAGCACCATCGAAAACAGGGGATGCTACATGCCATCCTAAGACTTTAGCAGCCATACCAAGATGTGTCTCAAATACCTGCCCTATGTTCATTCGTGAAGGCACACCAAGTGGATTTAGTACTATATCTACAGGTGTTCCGTCGGGCAAATAAGGCATATCTTCTATAGGTAAAATCCTGGATACAACACCTTTGTTTCCGTGGCGACCTGACATTTTATCCCCTTCTGATATCTTCCGCTTTTGTGCAATGTATACTCTAACGAGCTTATTTACACCCGGAGGTAATTCGTCACCATTTTCTCTTGTCAAAACTGTTATATCTACTACAACCCCATATTCTCCATGAGGTACCTTAAGGGATGTATCCCTTACCTCTCTGGCCTTGTCCCCAAATATAGCCCTAAGTAATCTTTCTTCAGCTGTAAGCTCTGTTTCACCTTTTGGCGTAACTTTACCTACTAGTATATCCCCCGCTCTAACCTCAGCACCAATTCGTATTATTCCACGTTCGTCCAGATCCTTTAGTGTATCTTCTCCCACATTGGGTATCTCGCGAGTAATTTCTTCAGGACCTAATTTTGTATCTCTTGCATCTGCATCATACTGCTCTATGTGGATTGATGTAAATACATCCTCTTTTACCAATCGCTCTGACAGCAAAATAGCATCTTCATAATTGTAACCTTCCCAAGGCATAAATGCGACTAACAGGTTTTTACCTAAAGCCAACTCACCACGATCAGTAGACGGGCCATCAGCAATAGGTTGATTTTTTCTGACTTTATCGCCTTTTCGAACTATAGGTTTTTGATTTATACATGTACCTTGATTTGATCTTCTAAACTTATGAACTTTGTACACATCAAGACCCTGATCACCGTCTCTTCTGATTACAATCTCATTTGCTGTGACTCTTTCTACTTTGCCGGATTTTTTTGCAACTAACATTACACCAGAGTCCATAGCCACTTTATGCTCGATTCCTGTCCCTACATATGGAGCTTGGGGCTCCAATAGGGGCACTGCTTGACGTTGCATGTTTGAACCCATTAGAGCACGGTTTGCATCATCGTGTTCCAGAAAAGGTATCATGGCTGTAGCTACACTTACTAGCTGTTTTGGTGAAACGTCCATAAAATCAATTTTTTCAGCTGGGACTACTATTGTTTTGTCTTTGTATCTTGCTGCAAGCCGCTTTTCGATAAATTTCCCTTCTTCATCTAAAGGTGCGTTCGCTTGAGCAATTATAAACTCATCTTCTTCATCTGCCGTAAAATACTCTATCTCATTAGTTACAACTTCTCGCTCTTTATCTACTCTCCTATAAGGTGTTTCAATGAATCCATACTCATTTACTTTAGCAAAACTACTGAGTGAACCTATAAGCCCGATGTTTGGTCCCTCCGGTGTTTCAATGGGACAGATGCGACCATAGTGAGAGTGGTGAACATCCCTTACATCAAACCCAGCTCTTTCCCTGCTAAGACCTCCAGGCCCCAGTGCGCTTAAGCGTCGTTTATGTGTAAGTTCTGCTAAGGGATTTGTCTGATCCATAAACTGAGATAATTGACTGCTGCCGAAAAACGTTTTTATAGAAGCAACTACCGGTTGAATATTGATAAGCCTTTTTGGAGTAATAGTATCTACATCCTGGATGGTCATCCTCTCTTTTACAATACGTTCCATTCTAGAAAGACCTATCCGGAACTGATTTTGCAAAAGTTCTCCTACTGACCTTATACGTCTATTGCCTAAATAGTCAATATCATCAATATTTCCAACACCGTATGGCAAGTTTATCAAGTAGTTAATCGTAGCAATTATATCATCCGGTGTCACATGTTTTTGGGTTCTGAAGATCTTATCATCTTCTTCAGAATATCCATTACACAGTACCTTTACGGTCCGTGATTTGGATTCTGACCGGCTATAATCACCTTTACCATCTTCCGGAATTTGTATTTTGATACGTCTTATTTTAAGTCGTTCTAAAAGTTTCGCTTTATCTCTAGTTATTTTTTCGCCTTTTTTAACAACTATTTCTCCGGTTTTTTTATCGGGAATATTTTCTGCACTTATTTTCCCTACTATTCTATTGCTAAGTCTTAACTTTTTATTAAATTTGTAACGACCAACTTTAGCTAGATCATAACGCTTTCTATTAAAAAACATGGATTTCAAAAGATTTTTTGCATTTTCTACCGTTGGCGGATCCCCCGGTCTTAGTCTCTTATACAATTCAATTAGACCTTCTGTTTTACTTTTTGTATTGTCTCTTTCAAAGGTATATAGTAGCCTCTCATCCTCACCTAAAAGTTCTAAGATCTGTGCATTGGAACCATATCCCAGCGCTCTCAAAAGTGCAGTTGCAGGAGTTTTTCTTGTCCTATTTACTTTTACATTTAGTATTTCCCTTGAGTTTATCTCCAGTTCAATCCATGCACCCCGATCCGGAATAATCTGTCCGGAAAATAGTTCACGCCCGTTTTTATCTCTTTTGCTATCAAAATACACACCGGGAGATCGGACTAGCTGGCTTACTATGACACGTTCAGCACCATTTATTATAAATGTGCCCTTTTCCGTCATCAATGGGAAGTCCCCCATAAACACCTCTTGTTCTCTGACCTCTCCGGTTTCATTATTTATTAGTCTTGCCTTCACCTTGAGAGGAGCAGAATAACTGACATCCCTTCCCCTTGCTTCATCTTCTGTATACTTTGGATCATCCTCTATTTTACAGTCAATAAACTCTAAAACTAAATTGCCGGTAAAATCCTCTATAGGTGAAATATCTTGAAACACTTCTCTTAAGCCTTTTTTTAGAAACCAATTGTAAGAATCCTTTTGAATCTCAATAAGATCGGGCATATTCATTACTTCATCAATTTTGGAATAACTCCATCGTGTTTGTTCCACTTGGTTGACAGGATGAACCAAGTTTTCATCACCCCTTAAAATTAATATAAATGCAAATAAAGAAACCAAAAGCTAACTATCTTACTCGCCTTTGGTTTTCCCAAAATAATTCCAAATGAAGTGCATTATTAGGTTGTCTTGTAATTTTTACAAAGACAATTCTTAATAATAAAAATGATTATTATCTATAGTATTATAGTATCACATACCAAATGTCTTGTCAAAATTTTGAAAAATATCATTAAAAAACGATACAAGAGAAACTCTATTGTTCTTTTTGTTTGATAATATATTAAAGAATAAAAAAAGCTCTCACTTTTTTTTAAAAGCAAGAGCTTTTTATTTCTATTTTAAGTAAATAGCGGTGCAAATACCAATGCTACAATGGTCATCAATTTTATCAGGATATTTATCGAAGGTCCCGATGTATCTTTGAAAGGATCTCCCACTGTATCTCCTACCACTGCGGCAGCATGTGTAGAAGTACCTTTACCACCAAAATGTCCTGATTCAATAAACTTCTTGGCATTGTCCCAAGCACCGCCGGAGTTGGACATCTGAATGGCCATCATGACCCCGGTCACTAGAGCTCCAGCCAAAAGGCCGCCAAGTGCCTCTGGTCCAAATATAAAACCGATAGCCAAAGGTGCAACTACAGCCATTAACCCAGGCACTATCATTTCTTTTAATGCCGCTGCTGTGCTGATGTCGACACATCTAGCATAATCAGGCTTTGCCTTTTCCTCCATAATACCGGGAATCTCCTTAAACTGCCGCCTAACTTCTTCTATCATTTGAAAAGCTGCTTTCCCTACTGCCTCCATGGTCAAGGCGGAGAATAGATATGGCAGCATACCGCCTATGAAAAGACCTACGATTACATCGGCTTGAAGAAGATTAATACCTTCTGCTAAACCTACAGCAGTAGTGTAAGCGGAAAACAAGGCCAGTGCTGTAAGAGCTGCTGAACCTATGGCAAAACCTTTGCCTATGGCAGCAGTTGTATTACCTACGGAGTCAAGCTTATCAGTAATCTTACGTACTCCTTGAGGCAATTCGGCCATCTCTGCAATTCCACCTGCATTATCGGCAATAGGACCGTAAGCGTCCACGGCTACCGTCATACCGGTAGTAGAAAGCATACCAATGGCTGCCAGTGCAATTCCATAAAGGCCTGAGAATTTATAGGAGATAAGGATTGCAGCACAAATAAACAATACAGGCAGTGCTGTACTTTTCATTCCAACTGCAAGCCCTGATATAATATTTGTCGCAGCTCCGGTCTGGGAAGACTGAGCAATCCCTTTAACCGGTGATTTTTCATCAGATGTATAGTATTCAGTAACCATCCCAATAATGATGCCGACTAATATCCCGGATGTTGCAGCAAAAAAACCATTAGTTTCTCCTAAAATCGATTGACTGAGAAAGTAAGTAGCTATTAGAGTTAACCCACCACTGATAAATGTTCCATTTGTAAGTGTCTTTTGAGGATTACTCCCAACAGAATAATTAACAAAAAAAGCCCCTATAATCGAACTTAAAATACCTACAGCTGCAATCATGAGAGGGAAAATTATACCCTTAATGCCAAAAGCCTGGCCAGTGGTAACAGAAACTGCAACCGCTCCTATAGCCATACCGGAGATTATCGATCCTACATAGGATTCAAATAGGTCTGCTCCCATACCGGCTACATCACCTACATTGTCACCTACATTGTCAGCAATAACAGCAGGGTTTCTTGGATCATCTTCCGGAATGCCCGCCTCCACTTTACCTACCAAATCGGCACCGACATCAGCAGCTTTGGTATATATGCCGCCACCCACACGGGCAAAAAGGGCAATAGAGCTAGCACCTAAGGCAAAACCGTTTATTACATCAAAACTCTTAATGTCTTGAGGGTTTCCGAATAAGTAGTATAGCATCCCCAAGCCTAAAAGGCCGAGACCCACTACAGACATACCCATAACCGCTCCTCCGGAAAAAGCAATGCTAAGTGCCCTACTTTGACCCTCTCTAGCAGCTTGGGCGGTCCTTACATTAGCTTTAGTAGCTACATTCATACCTATAAAACCTGCTAACACTGAAGCTATGCTCCCGGTAATGTAGCTTATAGCTGTTGGCCAATTGATAAAAAAACCTATTGTAATAAACATGACAATAACAAAAGCCGAAAGAATTCTGTACTCCCTAAAAAGAAACGCCATAGCCCCTTCATGAATAGCATCGGATATTTCCTGCATCTTATCATTACCTACAGGACTTTTGGTTACCCTAACAGCCAGCATGAATGCAAAGGCTAAGGCTATAAGCCCCATAATTGGAGCCCATATCACCAGGTTTTCCATTTTGAAAACTCCCTCCAGATCGTTCGGATTATCCTAACGTAAGAAAATAATCATTATAACCGACATCGCCAAAAATACAATAGCAAGAATCTGTGTGTATCTGGCTAACTTATCGTCGATGCCCTTCTTTTTGCCAAACAGTGTTTCCGCACCGCCGGCAATACTACCTGCTATTCCAGCCGATTTGCCCGATTGTAACAGCACTGATGCTATAAGGCCGATGCAAATCAACAGGTAAACAATTGTTAAAAACAGTTCCATGCCGTCTACCTCCTGTGCTATCTAATGATAGTTATTTTATCATAAAGATCTCTGAAATACAATATGTTTAACCACAATTATGGTATACTATTAATAATTTTGCAGACAAATATGCTCTACTATTGTTTTATTATAATACACTTTTACTGTTTCTATATTATTTTAATACAGACCTGGTGATATGTTTCCTTTATTAAGTTTAATTAAAGTGTATTCATTTAACCCCCTTATCTCTAATAATCACCTGCACAATCTTCCTTTATATCCACAAAAATTGCAGTTTACCTTCTCTCCAGTATTCGCTTTAAAGTCTCTGCTTTCTATTCTATTTATGATATTACAAATTTGAGATTTACATTGTTCAAGGGAAGATGGTGAAGTATCCACCTCTATTGTTTTCCCCTCAAATAGCGAAGCTATGGTAGCCTTACTAATCTTTACATTGTAAATCTCCTTTACTGCCAGTGCATAGGCTTTTAGCTGCAACCGATAGGCTTCCATCAAAAATGAAGCAATCCTTGTATTGGTTTTAACGTCTATAACCCCGGCACTTTCTTTTTTTAAAATTAAATGATCAATTTTTCCTGTAATATAAAAGCAATCTCCCAGATGGTAAGTAAAAGGCATTTCTGGATAAATTACTCCGGAAGCTTTGCTATACAGGTCACTTTTAAGGTAATTTTTGAGGCATCTTTCAATAAATTCTCTGTCTTCAGCAGTCAAAGGTAATTTATAATATTTATCCAAAAGTTTCTTGTAATCTTTGACTTTGATATTTTCCAGATGAATTTTTTCGATTAATTCGTGAACAATGGTACCTCTATCCTTAGCAGATAACATCGGCAAGCCATCGTCATGTTTGTAAAAGGCCTTCTCAGGTATGCCTATCACCCGACTTAGGTAACACCTTCGAGGACACCTCAAAAACTCACCTAACAGTGTCACCGAAAAATGTTTTGGAACAGCAACGGATCCCGGACAAAATTGTGTTTCCCTAAATCTTGTTTTTCTATTATTAAATCCCAAAGCTTTTACATCTTGTTTCATGACTTCAGGCGGTTCTTTGATTAATACAATTGGCGTTTTTTCATCTGTTGAAACAGATTCTGGATTCAGCCATTTCAAAAAGCTATCCTTTTTGTCAGATTTCATTTCTCCTGAAATCAGTAAATAATCTCTGGCGCGGGTGAGTGCCACATAGAGCAGCCTTTTAGCCTCTTCAATCTCCTTTTGCTCTAAAGCCTTTTTTAAGCTCTCCCACTTGTCTCTGTCCTTTTTAATTGCAATGCCCAGTCCCGGTTCAAAAAGAACTTCCGAAGATTTACCGGATATCTCTTGACCACTGTCTGCCAAGATAACTATAGGAAACTCCAAACCCTTGGAAGAATGTATAGTGATAAATCTTACTACATCCTCGTCCTCTGTTACATCTATAGCCTCTTGCTGATCCTCACCAAAATCCGAAAGTTCCTCCAAAAATTCCTTTAAAGTATAACCCTGTTCGTCATAATCTCGACATAGATCCAAAAACTTAAACAGATTTTCTGTTTCAAGCAGATCACTTTGAGTAGATAAAAGCATGGTATCGGCAACAACAATTCCAGCCAATTCTCTTAAGGTGGCACTATCTTTTATTTTACACCACCTTCGAATTAATTGAAAGTCTTTTACGAGGTTCTCAGAAATACCGTTATAATCAGCATCTTCTGTAATCCCCGACATCAGTTCTTCTCTTTCAATTACATATTCCGCAAGACTCTCATCTTTTACTCCCAAGAGCTGTGAAAGTGTTCCATATAAATTAATATTATCTTTATACTCTATAGTCTTCAAGGCACAAAGGAGTTTTTTTACACAGGGGTTTTCCGTGAGACTACCGGTATCGGCCACATGATAGGGTATCCCATAAGCCTTAAAGGCATCTATATAGTGTTTGAGATGGGTCTTTCTTCTAAGTAAAACCGAAAAGTCTCTATATGTTGGATCTCTATATTCTTTTTTATATTTATCAAATATTTTTATAGACTCATCATCCATCATTTCAAGAATCTTTTTGGCAATAAATTCACCTTCCTGCTGCCTTCTCTCTCTCATTAGGCCATTACATTCGGGCATTAAAATACATAAATTTCTATTGCCCTCATGACATCGATGAGCATCAATGGGTTCATATCCATCCATAAGGCCATCAAAGCTTCTGTTTATCAAATTGATAATACGCACATCACTTCTAAAATTATCCTTTAAAGTTAGGACTTGCCCCCGGCTTTGCAAGTCTTCCCGCAACTTTTCAAAAAGTTCAACTCTTGCTCCGCGAAATCCATATATGGACTGTTTTTTGTCACCTACAACAAATAAGTTAGTGCCATTTTCCAATAGGCGTAAAATCGCATCTTGAACAAAATTCAAGTCTTGATATTCATCAATTAAAATGTATTTGAACTTTTTACGATAGTCCATAAGGAGTTCCTGGTTATTTTTAAGCAAGTTCAGAGTTTTTTGCAGTATATCTTCATAGTCTAAGAATACTTCTTTGTCTTTTTGTAAGTTATAGAGTTTATGAGATTTTTTAATAAGCATAGCTAGGATTTTTTCTTCTTGACTTTCGGCCATTTTTTCAATTAGCGAATATCTTAAACCCTGATTTAGCATTTTTACCATAGACCCATAGATTTCTTTGGATAGCTTTGCAAAGCCCATTTCTGATGTCATTTGAAAGACAGTCTTGTTCTCAAGATTATTTATTATTGTCTCCTGAATACTCTCCTTTAGCCAAGCTTTTGCCCTGTATTCTTCCAAAACTCTTACATCCGGATCAATGAAAGCTTCCACAGGATTTTCCTGCAAAAGACGGAGACAGAAGCTATGTATGGTACCGATATATGCAATACCAAGTCTTTCCAACACTTTTGAATAATCACTGTCACTTCTTCGCATCTTTATCTCTTTCCGTAAGCGCTCTCTTATCTCTAATGCCGCCTTTTTCGTATATGTAATAGCTACGATTTCATCGATATCAGCCAAACCCTGTTCCAGAATATATAGGATGCGATCCACCAATACCCGAGTCTTACCGGCTCCAGCACCGGCTGTTACTACAAGGTTTTGGTCAACTGTCTTGATAGCTTTTTTCTGTTCAGGAGTATATTTCATCACTTTTCTCCCTCCCAAGGACAGACGTCGGTAAAATCGCAATAACTTCCATACATGCCGGCCTTTGGACATTTCTTCGGTTGTAAGGGGAACTGAGATTCTCTAATACTGTCCGCATATGTTCTTACTGTATTTTTTACAGTTTCCATCATGTCAGCCCATTCCTTTTGATTCAAAATCCCTTTTCTGCGACGCTTTGATATAAAAGGCAAGTTTTTATCTCGGACCAAGATATTATCCACCGAGCCCTTTTTCAGAGAGATAAAGGCCCCACCAACTACCGATTTTTTTATGAGCTGTTCGACTGCCATGATATACAGAGGCAGTTGAAGATTGGTGCCTTCTTCTACTTGTTTTATGTCCGGTGTTGAGCCACTTTTATAATCAAAAACCACCAGCCTACCCTCGGTGTCTTCATCAATTCTGTCAATCTTCCCTGTTAAGAGAATGTCAGGTGCAAAATTAAGGGAAAAACCTTTTTTATATCCAAAGCCAAACTCTAAAAAAATAGGCTTAAAATCTCCCTTTTGTGCTATATGCCCTGTTACATAATTCATTATGTTATTTACGATTTCATTCTGTTCTATCTCAAATAACAGTGGATGCGGGAAACTGTCTTTTATACCGCAAGCTCCCATAATTTGATCTGCCAGGTTTTTTAATTCAATTCTATACTCATCTTTTTTTTCAGGATAAAGGCCTTCCCGATGGTTCCTAAAAAATATTTCAAGGATTTTGTGTAAAATAGTACCTCGAGCAAGTGCTGTATACTCTCCCTCTTCCTCTGGAGATGTTAGGTTTAAGACTCTTGCCAGGAAAAATTTGTAGGGACATTCCCCATACATATTAAAAGCTGTAGTGCTAAAAGGCTTTTTGGAAAAAAGTTTCTTTAACCGATCCCGGGTCTTTCCGGAAATCACTCCGGGGTCCGGCGTAAAGTTATCTATCGGTTCTCTGTAATAAACGGAATCAAAGCTCACAGTTTCCACAGGACAGCAAAATTGATCAAAAAGTTCTTCTAAGTAAGAAGACACTATAGATGATGTGTTGTCTTCCATGACCATTGGATACGAAAAGTATCCTTTCGTACTGCATGCCATCAAAAAGCCAAAAGATTCCCCTTCTTTCTCAAGCAGCGTATCTAAAGTATCGAAACAATACCCTTTTTCGTTAATTTTCGCCCTTTCCCAGTCCTTTAAAAGCCAATCAGGCCGAAAATCTCTCGGAAATTCCCCTTCAACCATGCCTGGAACATATATCTTATCAAAGCTTAACCCTCTTAACATTGCAGGAGGTATTACCCATATCCCATCTATCGTGGAAGAATAGTTATATGACCGGCTGTGAATATAGCTTTCCAGAAGATGCGCAAAATCCGTCATGTCCGTAACTTCTTCGGAAATGATCCGGTCCATATCATGTAATTCTGTCAAAAGTCCTTTAAGCGAATCTAGGGCCTCTAAATCACGCTTTACCAAAGAAAGATCGTTATCATGAATATCACAAAACTTCTCAGGGTAACCCTGATTAATCAAAAAATCTATAAGGATATTTATACATTCATTCCTATTATGACTTTTGAATATTTCATCCGACAGTTTTTCTGAAAAATAATCATTGAACTCACCTTGAAAAAGCCTTAACAAAGCTTTGATAAAGGGATTTTGGACGAGAGAAACCTTTTTTTCCATGTGAAGCGGTATGTCCGCTTCTTTGAATATATCATGCAGAAGCGGCTTATAGGCATCTTGGTTTCGCAATACTATGCATATATTCTCCGGTGAAAGCCCTTCCTTGTTGATGTCTTCCAAAATCACATGGGCAAGTTTATATACCTCTGTCCTGCGGTTTTGCGCCTTGATGCCGGTTATTTCCTGCATTTTTGATGTTACATCAGAGTTGGTTATTCTAGCTTTATCACCCAATGCAAACAGTATCTTTTGCTGAATAGGGGTAAGGTCAAAAAAATCCTTGAAATGCACTGTATCCCAGCATTTCATGAATTCACTTTTAAAAATGTTTTCTTTACATATTATGTAGCGATCTTCTTGGTCATATAGACGATTTTTCGTAAGAAATTCCTGGTAGGTTAGGTAGATTAAAGCAATATCATGATGGGAAGGTTTCTCACATACAATACTTTTAAAGGTTTTTGCATCTATATCCTGTCGTTTTAGTTCCCCGATAACTTCCCCAATACGATATATGTATCCCTGCCGGATTGTATCAAAATACTCTAATCTATTCTGCTTTTTCAGTTTTTGGAATATCCGGTTAATAAGCAAATTCTTCTTAAAATCTCCAAGAAAAACCTTGGAAACTGACACATCTTCTATGCATTTTTCTATAAAAATTTCATAGGTGACCGGATATTCACCGGTCACCCCTATTTTATCTTCTAACTGTTTCATTCTGTGTTGTTTCACCAAATATAGTGTGGGGTATACAATTAATTCCTTCATGAAAGGCCCCCTTGCTGATTGTTAAAATCTCTATCGTTTAATATTATAGAATGCTCCAACACCGAGATACTGGGCCGTAGCGTCAAGCTCCTCCTCAATTCTCAGGAGTTGATTGTATTTAGCTACCCTATCGGTGCGTGAAGGAGCTCCGGTTTTAATCTGACCTGCATTTACTGCAACTACAAGATCGGCTATGGTGGTGTCTTCAGTTTCACCGGAACGATGGGATACTACAGCTGTGTAATTTGCTCTTTCAGCCATTGAAATAGCATCCAGTGTCTCAGTCAAAGTCCCTATCTGATTTAATTTAATTAGGATAGAGTTGGCCACTCCTTTTTCAATGCCACGCTGGAGCCGCTCGGTATTAGTGACAAATAAATCATCACCTACCAACTGAACCTTGTTGCCAATCGCATCAGTAAGGAGCTTCCAACCTTCCCAATCCTCTTCAGCCATACCGTCTTCAATGGAAATAATGGGGTATTTTTCTACCAAACGGGTATAATACTCAACCATACCCGCTGCATCGTATTCCAGGCCTTCACCCTTGAGCTGGTATTTGCCTTCATTATAAAATTCCGAAGAAGCAGGATCTAACGCAATAAATATGTCTTTACCGGGGACATATCCTGATTTTTCAATAGCTTCAACAATATATTTTATAGCTTCTTCATTTGATGAGAGGTTCGGAGCAAAGCCACCTTCATCACCAACGGTAGTGCTGAGACCTTTTTCCGACAGAACTTTTTTTAAAGTGTGGAAAGTCTCAGACCCCATACGCAGAGCCTGAGCAAAACTTTTGGCCCCTGCCGGCATAATCATGAACTCTTGCAGGTCCACATTGTTATCAGCATGCTCACCACCGTTTAAAATATTCATCATTGGAACCGGTAATATTTTGGCATTGGTACCGCCTATATGCCTGTAAAGACCTATTCCTAAATAATTGGCTGCTGCATGGGCTGTAGCCAAGGATACACCTAAAATGGCGTTGGCACCGAGGCGACCTTTATTTGGAGTTTTATCCAAATCAATTAAAAGCTGATCAATGGCTACTTGATCAAGAGCATCCATGCCCTGAAGCTCTGGAGCAATTTCCTCATTTACGTTTTGAACGGCTTTGAGAACGCCCTTACCTACGAAGCGTTTGGGATCTTTGTCTCTGAGCTCTACGGCTTCAAACTGCCCCGTTGAAGCTCCCGATGGAACTGCAGCTCTGCCCATAGTGCCGTCTTCGAGTACAACTTCTACTTCCACAGTGGGATTACTCCTGGAATCTAGGATTTCCCTAGCAAATACATCGATGATTGTTGACATAAACATTCACCTTCCTATTTTCTATCAAAAATTATTATTCTATTATTAATGGTTCTCCAGTCATTTCTTGAGGTTTTTCAATGCCTAACAATTTAAGCATAGTAGGTGCTATATCTGCCAGCTTCCCGGGTTTAAGCTTATAAGATTTGTCACTAATGAGAATCAGTGGAACCTTATTACATGTATGTGCCGTATAAGCTTCTCCGGTTTTATAGTCCAGCATCTGCTCAGCATTGCCGTGATCTGCGGTCAAAAGCAAGGTTCCGCCTTTTTCACGCATGGATTTTACCACTTTCCCAACACATTCATCAACAGCCTCAATAGCCTTTATTGCTGCCTCATAAACTCCGGTATGACCCACCATGTCGGGATTGGCAAAGTTTAATATTATCACATCATATATGCCTTCTTCAATTTTTTTAATAACAGTATCAGCTACTTCATATGCACTCATTTCTGGTTTTTTATCGTAGGTAGCTACTTTAGGCGAGGGAATTAAAACTCTGTCTTCACCGGGATAGGCTTTTTCCACGCCGCCGTTGAAGAAGAAGGTCACATGAGAATATTTTTCAGTCTCGGCAATCCTAAGTTGGGTTAGGCCTGCCTTGGCCAACACTTCAGCCAGGATGTTGCCCAATGATTCAGGACCATAAGCTATTTTTACATTTTTAATGGCCGCATCATATTCTGTCAAACATACATAGCAAACGGAAAAATACCCCTTCTTCCGCTGAAATTCTTTAAATTCCTCATCACAAAAAGCGTAGGTCAACTGACGAGCTCTGTCTGGACGGAAATTAAAGAAGATAATAGAGTCTCCTTTTTCTACCATAGCCACCGGATTCCCTGCATTACCGATGATAACGGTGGGTATCACAAACTCATCGGTCTCTTTGCGCTTATAGCTTTCCAGAAGAGCTTCCTGGGCACTGTTTGCTTGAAACCCTTCACCAAAAGCAATGGCATCATAGGCTTTTTGGGTCCTATCCCACCGCTTGTCTCGGTCCATGGCATAGTAGCGACCAGAAATGGTGGCTATTTCCCCTACACCTATTTCCTCCATGTAATCTTCGATTTGACTTATATATTTTTGAGCATTGGCCGGGGGTACATCTCTTCCATCTAGAAAAGCGTGTAGATAAACCTTGTTGAGCCCTTTTTGTTTTGCCATATTAAGCAAGGCTTTCAAGTGTTCAATATGACTGTGCACACCACCGTCGGATAAAAGGCCCATGAGGTGAAGACTGTTATTATTATGTAAAGCATTGTACATTGCCGAAACCAAAGCAGGATTTTTATAAAACCCACCACTTTTTATGTCCTGGCTTACCCTGGTTAAATCTTGGTATACGATGCGTCCTGCCCCCAAATTCAAGTGCCCAACCTCCGAGTTGCCCATTTGCCCTTCGGGCAATCCTACGGCCAATCCCGACGCCTCCAAGGTGGTGTTGGAATACTGCTCCATAATTCGGTCATAATTGGGCGTATTTGCATTTAATATAGCATTGGCTTTTTTTTCAGAACTTAACCCCCAACCATCTAAAATCATTAGCATCAG